>CAYVQS010000001.1:0-1113 GCA_964453195.1 Microcaldota archaeon
CCGAAATCCGCCACGCCGGAAGGCCGCCCCTGCGCTCGGCCCGTATCTTCACGTCCTTGAAGTGCGTGGTCTGCTTCCCGCTCGCGTCGTAGAACGTGATGTCCTTGGTCAGCGACTTGCGCGCGCGGTCCAGCCGCACCATCCCGGAAAACGGGTTGTTTTCCAGCGCCGCCATCCCGACGTGGGGGTTGAAGTACTGCAGCGCGCTGCCGTCGCCAAAGTGCAGGATGCCCCAGAACCACGGCGCGACCGGCGCGTTCACCATTACCTTCTGGAAATACGCCGTCCCCGCAGCAGTTTCGGCCCGTTTTCCCGCTTTCACTCTGGCCTTCAAATCCATCCGCTGTATCCGCAGAATCTTGTAGTCGAACTTTCCGCCCAAATACTGCCGCGTGCTTTGGACCGGCACGCCCATTTCGTTGCCCTTGAGCAGGCTCGATTCGAACTCGAACTCCTGCCCGTCCGCGGTCTTTATCCTCGTGACGAACTTGCCGTTCTTTTCGTAAAACCCGGTCTCGTTGCCTGTCCTTTCGTGCGGCACGCTCTTGAGCGTTTTCCCGGCTTCGTCGAGCACGACGTCGCACCTCTCGAGCACGAAGTCGTCGTGCATTTTTTCGCCGTCGAAATACCACGCGGCCACGGCGCCGTCAAGCGTTGCGCGCTTTCCCTCGATCTTGATGGGGTCTTCAGGCAGCACAATGTCGAGCGAATTGCACTGTATCCTCCTGTCGTCCTTGGTGCTCCACAGAATCATCAGTTGCCGCGGCTTTTGAGGGTCTTTGGGGTTGTCGAAGAAAAAGAGCCAGAACCACCACCACCACGTGCCCGGCCTGCGGCTGTCCAAGTCGATGCGCCACACTCCTTCGGTCCCGACAGGCCTTGAGCTTGACATTTGAACGACCAACTCTTGTTACCCGCGTCAAAAATAATAAGTCTTTTATACTGCCGCC
The DNA here is from genome assembly GCA_964453195.1 of Microcaldota archaeon. Taxonomy (GTDB): domain Archaea; phylum Micrarchaeota; class Micrarchaeia; order Norongarragalinales; family CAINOH01; genus CAYVQS01. The sequence continues at coordinate 951 of CAYVQS010000001.1, forward strand.
GAGTGCTTTTCTTTAAACCCACGTTGATGCCGTTTGAAAAAGCCGCTCGCACTTTTGTCCCTTTTGTTCCTGTCAATGATGCTGCCGGGCTGCCTCCAGGACAAGGCCGGCTCCGCCCGCGCCGCAATCGAGGCCTCGCCGGAATACCGCGCCTACGCCGCGC
>CAYVQS010000001.1:1123-4894 GCA_964453195.1 Microcaldota archaeon
GGCAATCATTTACTGCGTCTACTGGAACAAGGCGGTTGCCGAGGCCAAGAAGGCCGAGTTCGCCAGGACCTGCGGCCACGAAGTAGTCGTGCGCGAACTTTACCAGTGCATGGGCGAAGCCGACAACAAGACTTTCTTCGGCCTCGCAGGCTACGACGACGCAAGGCTTGAATGCGCCCGCGACAACTACGTCGCATCGGCCAACTACTCCGCGCCAGCAGGCAACTCGTCAGCGGCCAATCCTTCGGCCACAGTTGCCCCCACCGCCACTGCTTCTCCCAAGCCCACTGCAACGGCGACTCCCGCCCCGACCGTTTCAGCAGTTCCGACGCCTACGCCCACGCCGACTGCGACTCCGGTTCCGACCTGCTCGGACGGCACGCCGTTCCGCCAGTGCTCTACCCGCGCGGCAGGATACTACTGCGCGCCCGACGGCGCATTAGTGCTGCGGCCCGACCTCTGCTCGTGAAAAGACTTAATACTCCTCTTCTTTACTCTTCTTAGCGGGAGGACCGGAGAACATGATTGAGCGGCTGGCGGCCATTGCCCATAAAGAGCTTCGCCGCGCCGGGGTCGAAACGGGCCCGGCGTGCCTGCACCACGACTTTTCCACCAAGTTGCACGGCGGCGGGCAGGTGCTGAACGACCACGCCGTCTTCAGGTTCAAGACGCCGCTTTCGCCGGCAGAGGCACAAAAGGCGGCGGACGCCGTGCGGCTTGCGCTTTCATCGCACGAGCACCACGCCGTGTTCCACAGGGAGCTTGCAATCCATCCCAAGGAAGCGCCGCCGGGTTTCAGGGAAAGCGGAATCGAAGTCTTTGCGCCGGTCGAGGAAGGCGACGTCCGCCCGCCGTTCGTCCGCGAACTCCACGTAATCCACTGGCGCGGCAAAACCGAAGAATAAGCCCGGAGCCGGAAGCGGATGTTTTTTTTTGCCCAGCTTTCGGCCTACAAAAATGAGTTTGGTCAGACGCTATGCAACGACCAACCCAAGGGGGAGCGCCCCCTTAGTTTGGTCGAATTCCCAAACCCCCCACGGGCGCAAATAGTTTTTAGTAAACTGAAAAGTATTTGGTTAGCAGCTATCGACGTTGGCAAATTTGACTAGTGCTTCTAATTTTGACTATGGGTGCGGTTTAGCCGGTTATTCCTAAATATGGGCGTATGAAGATACATTGTTGTACTATTTCGCCTATTTGTTTTCCTGATTCTGCAACAGTTTTCTTAACTGGACACTTGAAAACTACTTCGGGAGTCTGTATTTTGATTTTGCAGGCAGTTTCATAATAGGGTTTCTCCTCTACGCCTTCAATTTCAACAAAGGTCGTCTTGTTTACCGTACTGTTTCCTTCAAGAGTAAGGCCATTCCATAAGACTCCTTTTGCAGGCGCGCAGTCCAGCAAGGCGGCGTTCAGACAAGCAGAGTCCGAATCACAGTTCTTTACAGGCGAAACGCATCCAAACAACAGCAGTCCCATTAGCAGAAGTGCAAAGTATTTTCCAGCAAAGTCCATTGCTTAACCCCAAATAGGCTATTCGGAAAGGCTTTTCATATTTTCTAATTCGAGGAAAAATGTGACTTACGAACGTAATTTGGTCAGACGCTATCAACTTCTTCATTTTGTGCAGGGAGGCGGGGGTTCAGGCCGCCGGTTCCTGCTCAGAGGTTGTTCACAATCATCATTCCGCTATTACTTTCTTCTTCTGAATTAAAACCCGTTTGGAAAGCAATTAAAAGCGCTTTTTCTTAATTGCTCCTTATGTCTTTCCCCGCCAAGAGTATGGTTTTGGCCCTTTTCTTCCTGTGCGCGGCTTCTTTCCTCGTTTCTGCCCAGGACGTGGGCGAGCCCGGCTGCGACTGCAAGATAACTGGCACGTGCTATTCTTCGGGCGCGTTCAATCCCGACTCCGACTTGTGCCTCGTGTGCGACCCGTCCAACACTTCCGGCGCGTGGAGCGTTTCAAGCGACTCGTGCAAGTGCCTGTGCGGGTTCCAGCGCCGCAAGATTCCCCAGGCGTGCGTGGACGAGATTTTCTACCGCGCATTCGGCGGAACCACGGGTCCCAACCCCAACTCTATGGACGCGGCCAAGGGCGGGTGCAGCGCAGACTGGTGCGTGCTGGGCCAGGCCGGCAAGCGCTGCGCAATCACTTCCCAGTACTTCGCTCCCGGACCGCACCTCAACATTTCCATAGTCTCCGACAAGGACGAGCCTTCGGTGTGCACGGGCCAGGGCAAAGCCCATCCCGCGCCTGCCTGCGGAGCAACGCCGACACCCACGTCGGTTCCTACACAATCCGCCACGCCTTCTTCGGATTCCGGGGCGTTCAAGCCGCCTGAAAAGCAGGACGGCAAGTCCGCCGAGCCGGTGTTTCCGCCGAACGAGAACCAGTCGTTTTACGACAAGGTGCACGAATTCGTCTATGGCTATCCCGCGACCACGGTGAACGTCACCAACATCACGCACCTCACCGTGTTTCCGGCCGGCATGGATTCCAAGCTGGTCGAGAAGGACTCTAAGTTCATAATCGGCGAAATGGTCAACGTCGGCTACGGCGTCGCGGTCTCGACCTATCCCTTGTCGTCAATCCAGTGCACCGGCTCCTCGCTGTGCGAGTGCAGGCTCTCGCCCAACTATACTGCCGGAATGACTTTCTTCCAGTGCACGTTCTTCCCCTACGTGAACGGCACGTACTACCTTTACGTCCGCGACGTGCACGGCAACGACAACTCCAAGTTCACGCACGCAGTCAAGCTCGTTCCCGACAAGGCGCCCGAACTCGTGTATTCCCAGCCCGCCGACCGCCTGCTTTTGGTGCTCGTCGCCCTCGTGCTCTTCATAATGCTCGTGTCCGCCTTCGCTTTCTACTGGCGCAAGATGCGCGCCGGCGGAGAGACGATGCAGAAGCTTTTGGCCAAGAAGGCCCAGGTAGAAGACGACCTCAAGGTCATCCAGTATCGCTACATGAAGCGCGAACTTTCCGACGAGCAGTATCTCCAGCAATACGGCGCCAAGCAGGCCGAGCTCTCGCAAGTCGGCGCCCGCATAAGGGAAGAGGAAGAGATGCAGAAAAATTCGCGCAGGAAATACCAGCTGCCCTTCTGAGTTGTGAACGAAATGGAACCAAAGGCCGGCCTTTTCCTCCTCGTCCTAGTGCTTCTGGTGGCGTGGCTGTACTGGCCAACCGACAAGTTGGCGGAAAACCCGGGCTACTGCGAAAAACAGGGCCAATGCGTGCCAAGCCTGTGCCAGAACGGCTGCGTCAACTCGGTGTGGCAGGGACGCAACAAGGGCGTGCAGTGCCCCGAAGAGCGGCCCGCCGAGCCGGTCAAGAGCTGCAGGTGCACATCCAACGCCTGCGAACCGGCTGGGAACTAGCCGCGTTTTTTCCGACGTTTTCCCGAATTGCCCGAAGAATTGGCGCCAAGCACGGCCGCCGCAATTGCCAGCCACGAAACCACGCTTGCCGCCAGGGCCGCGTTGTCAATCGAAGTGTTTTCAAACCGCGCCTCGACCACGTGCCTGCCCTGCGGAACCCGCACCATAATCAGCCCGTTTTTGTCCCTGCCCGCAGGCACTTTTAGCCCGTCCACGCGCGTTTTCCAGTTGGCGAACCAGTACTGCGAAAACGTCACCGCGCCGTTCTTTTCAAGAACCGCTTCCGCCTTTAGCAAGCCGCATTTTTCCTCCAGCTTCGTCGCGTTCCTGCCCTCGCCAGTCCTGGCGAAAAAGTCCGCGGGCGGAAGCACGCGCCTGGCATTCGCAGGC
>CAYVQS010000001.1:4904-8922 GCA_964453195.1 Microcaldota archaeon
TTGTAAGTCAAGCCCACCGACACCATGCGCAAAGTCTCCGGCGTTGCCAGGTCCCCGGAAACGAAAACCGTGCCCGCTGCCCCGTTTTGCTCCGCGGGGATTCCCAAGTATTGCACGCCTGCAATGATCGGAACCGCGCCAGCAACGGCAACTGCAACCGCCGCGGCCAGGGCAAGGCCCGCGAATTGCCGCCTGCCTTCAACCGCCTTGGAAAACACCATTGCCGCAAGCACCGCGGCCGCCAAGTCGGCGAAGACCACAAGCCGCCACGGGAACTGGATTTCCGTCCTCAGCGGAAGGTACTGCCAGAGCCAGAGCGAAAAAGCGCTTGAAAAAAACAAAGCCACCCAGAACACGGCCGAAAACGCGTTTTCAAACCTGCCCCGCAGAAAGAAAAGCGCCGCGGCAGCCGCGGCAATCGCCAGCCACGAGAGTCTGGCAAACCCGACGCCGGACTCCAGTCCCAAGAAGGAAAAGCCATCGAGCGAATTTCCCTCGACTGCCGGAAACACCGCGAGGTCGGCGATTCGCATTCCGTCCGCTCCGCCAAGCGCCGGCACCCAGTAAAACGCGCTGGCGCCCAGGCCAAGGGCGAACGCCGCGGCAAACAAGCCGTAGTCCAATCTTGCCTTTTGAATTTTCAAGGCACCCGCCCACAAAACGAGGAACGCGGCCGCAAGCACGGCGATTATGGGGTGGCCGAAAACCACGAGCCCAAAGGCCGCGCCGGCCAATGGCACGAACCTTTTGTTTCCGTCCAGGCATTTTTTGAAAAACAAAAACGCTAGGGGAAGCACTGCGGTTGCGAAACTCTCGGAAAACGCCCCGCGCACGAGCAGCTGCGCCAACTGGTGCGGGGCAAGAACGTAGACCGCAGCTGCGGCCAGGGCCCCTTCGTCGCCGGAAAATTCGCGGCCGAGGAAAAACATCGAAACCGCGGCGAGGGCGATGAAAAACGCCGCGGCGGCGTTTGCGGCGCTTGCGTAGTCCATTGCCTTTGCAAGCGGCTCGGCGAACAGGTACGCCGCGGGCGCGTAGTAGTAGAACAGCGGGCTTCCCCGGCCGCCGTAAGTGTCCGGCACCCAGCGCGGCAGGGCTTGGCCGTCCGACAGGCACTTGTCGAGTTCCATTAGCCGGAAAGGCACGTGCATCCTCTCCGGCGTGCTTATGGTCTTCCACGTGAAAAGCGGGGCCGCGGCCAGCAGCGAAAGCAGGATTGCCGCGCCGAGGAAAAGCGCCGTCCTCGGGGCCAGCGGGCCGTTGTGTGCCATGACAGTCGTTAAAAATTCCGTTATTAAATCGGTTTTCCCGGGCGCGCCTTTCCATAGGTTTAAATAATTCGCAATCCCAAACCTTTTTCCGAGGAGTTGAATTTGAAAGGCGATTCACTTCATCGACGCAATGCGCGAAATATCTAGCGACGCCTTTTCGGATTATTTGAATGGCTGCGGTGGTGTAGTGGTTAGCATCGAGGCCTGTGGACTGCCAGGCGGCAGACAGAAAGCCTTTGACCCGAGTCCGAATCTCGGCCGCGGCCCTTTTCGTTTTGGTTGTGGTGAGGGGGCGAGGCGCACTCTGCGCCAGGGGGATTCTTCCCCCGAGGCAGAGGTCTCGAATCTCGGCCGCGGCCCTGGACGTTCTGTCCTTTTGGACAGCACCTCCACTAAAAAGCGTTCCGTCTGCGGACGGCAACTGGGCGTAGACCGATGACTGAAAAAATGGACAAGCAGGAGTTGTCGATTCCCGGAGTCAAGGACGAGCTCCCGGCGCGCGCGTTGATACGCGAACGAGTTTCCACTCTTCTCAAGGATTCTTTCCGGCTCTACGGCTTCGTTCCCCTCGAGACCCCGGCGCTCGAGCGCTTCGACGTGCTTTCCAGCAAATACGCGGGCGGCGAAGAGATTTTGAAGGAAGTCTATTCGCTTTCGGACCAGGGCGGCCGCAAGCTCGGCCTCCGCTACGACTTGACCGTCCCGCTTTGCCGCGTGATGGCGCAGAACCCGGACTTGGCCAAGCCGTTCAAGCGCTACCAAATCGCGCCCGTGTGGAGAGACGGCCCCACCAAAGTCGGCCGCTACCGCGAATTCACCCAGTGCGACGTCGACACGATTGGCGTTTCTTCAATGCTGGCCGAGGCCGAACTCGTGGCGCTCGCCTGTTTTGCCTTCAAGCAGCTCGGCCTGTCAGTAACGGTTAAAGTAAACAACCGCAAGTTCCTCAACGGCTTGGTAGAGTCGTGCGGGGTGCCTGCGGAGAAAGTTTCAACCGTGGTCTTGTCCGTCGACAAGCTCGCCAAAATCGGCAGGGCCGGAGTGGAAAAGGAATTGTTCGAAAAGGGAATCGGCAAAGGCTCTGCAGAACAGCTAATGCTGCTGGCCGAGGAAAAAGGAAGCCCCTTCGAACTCGTCGAAAAACTTGAAAAAAGTCTCTCGTCCGAAGAAGGCAAGAACGGCGCCCAGGAACTGCGCGACTTTTTCTCCTACCTTTCGGCCTTCGGCCCGCAGCAGAAAGTAGTCCTCGACCCGTCGCTTGCCCGCGGCCTCGCCTATTACACCGGCACCGTCTTCGAAGTTTTCCTCGAAAACGGCGCAATAACGTCCTCGCTTGCGGCAGGCGGCCGGTACGACAACATGATTGGCGACTTTCTCGGCTCGCAGGAAAAAGTGCCGGCGGTCGGCATAAGCTTCAGCCTCGACGTCATCTCCGACGCCCTCGAGCTTTGCGGCTCGTCCCAACAGTCGCCGTGCCGCGCTTTCGTGATTCCCATCGGCAACACTTCCAGGGAATGCGCGCAAATCGCCTCCCAGTTCCGCGCCGCCGGGATTCCCTGCGCCATGGACTTGGCGGGCCGCGGCATTTCCAAGAACCTGTCCTACTGCTCGAAACAATCGATTCCCTTCGTCGTCCTCGTGGGCGAAAAAGAGCTCGCCGAGGGAAAGGTCAAGCTGCGCGACATGGCGTCCGGCGAGGAGAAAACGCTGTCCGCGGAACAGGCGTCCGCCCTGCTTAAAGCTTAAGGGCTAGCTTTTTATTACTCGCGCTTCTTCTTTTTTGCTATGAAGCGTCGGGGCCAGACTTCTTTCGAGTACGTAATGATCATTGCCGGCGTGCTCCTTACAATCCTTGTCGCACTTTTCATTCTCAGCGGCTCCGCCGGCACAGGCGTCAAGTCATCGTCCAACACTTCCGGCCAGCTCTACGACTATGTCACTTCGACTTCCAAGCAGGACCTTCTCCTCAAGTTTTCCACCACTTCGACCGGCTCCCAGACCGCGCTCATCGCGGCCGGCACCGTGGTCAAGTTCAAGAACGACGGCGACTCCACCCGCGTGCTGAAAATCACCGGCGCCAACCCCGCGACAATAACGCTCGGGCCCGGCCAGACCTATACCCACAACTTTTCCTCCGGCGGCGCCTCGGGCTTCTCCTGGGACGACGACGAAGGGGCAGGCGGCGAACAGGGCGGCGGCTCAATCACCGTCACCGCCTCGCCGACTCCGACACCCATTCCCTCGGTCGCGCTTCTCTCACCGTCCACCGGCTCGTCGTTTTCCGGCGTTCCGTTCGGATTGTCGTGCAACGCCACGTCCGCCATTCTCAAGAACGTGTCCATCTGGACCAACCAGTCGGGCTGGGCGCCGCTTGGCTGGAACAATTCGCCGTATTCCAACGCCGCCACCAACGTCTCGTTCTCGCCCGCAGTAGGCGCCTACCTTTGGAACTGCCTGGCGTTCGACACCATGGACCGGCCGTCCGGCTTCGCCGCCTCCAACTATTCGGTCACGCGCTCCCTCGCCGACAACGCGCCGCAATACTCCAACGTCGGCCTGAACGACTCCGCTCCCCTGACTTCGGAAACAGTAATCCATCAGGCCTATTGGACCGACGACGCCGCGCTCTCGGGCTACATATTCTCTTCCAACGCAACGGGCGCGTGGGCCAACGACTCGTTCTCCGCACTTTCAGGCGCGGCCGCGTGGAGCAACGTGACCAAGACTCTTTCCTTCACTTCAAAGGC
>CAYVQS010000001.1:8932-11282 GCA_964453195.1 Microcaldota archaeon
ACGACTCTGCGGGCAAGTTCTCGGTCACGCCCAACCAGGCATTCTTCGCAAGCCCCGGCGTGGGCGCGGCCCTGGCTTCGGCAGGCACGTATTACCTTTCTTCCGACCTTTACACCAACGGCTCGTCCGACTGCATAGACATCCAGGCCAGCAACATAATCCTCGACTGCCAGGGCCACTCGATTTCCGCGGGCGGAATGTTCGCCGACCTGATTTCCGGGGCCTACGTCCGGTCCGGCGCAAACAACGCCATAGTCAAAAACTGCGTCTTCAACGGCTTTGGCTGGGGCATAGCCAGCGAAGCCAATAACGGCTCGTTCTATTCCAACAGCTTTTCCGCCTGCAAGGCCGGAGTCTACGCGGTCTCCGGAGCCAACAACCGCATCTACAACAACCTCGTCGCAAACAGCACCGACGGCATCAAAATCGAACAGGGCAGCGGCCACCAGATTTTCTCCAACACCGTGAAGAACAACACGCGCGGCATCAACGTCTACCTCTCCCGCGGCTTCGCCTACCTCAACAACGTTTCCAACAACACCTACGGAATCTACCTGTACGCCGGCACCGGCGGCCTCAACGCCACCAACAACTCCGTCTTCCAAAACACTTACGGCGTCTACGCCGCCAACAACGGCGGAATGGAATACTCCGCGTTCACCGGCAACAACGTCTCGCTCAACGCCCAAAGCGGAATGGAGTTCTACGACACGGACTACTCCAACTTCTCGTCCAACACCGTCAAGAACAACGGCGGCGCGGGAGTCTATTTCCGCAGCGCAATATACGGCATCAACACCAACCGCGTGGCCGGCAACCTGCTGTGCTCCAACGCCGAAGACGCCACCTGCGCCTCGGCAGTCACCGACGGCGGCTCGAACCAGCTCGGCTCACAGACCGGCTGCGGCCTCGTCGGCACTTCGTGCTCGGGCGGAGTAACGCTCTCCTGCGGCCAGAACGTCACGGTAAGCACGGTGATGGCCAACGACCTGTCCAACTGCCCAGCAAGCGGCATCACGATCGGCGCCGACAACGTCGTCTTCGACTGCGCCAACCACGCAATCGACGGCACCGACGCCGCAAACGAGGTCGGCATAGACTTCTCCTACCGCACCAACGTCACGGTCAAGAACTGCCGCGTCTCCGACTTTCACTACGGCATCTACTCCTACGCAGGAACCAAGTCCAACGTTTCTAACAACACCGTCTCGTCCACCGTAGACAGCGGCATCGACCTTGAGGACAACGCCAACAACAACACGGTGCAGAACAACTCCGTCTCGGCCTCGAGGTTCGGCCTCTATCTCTTCAACAACGCGTTCAACCACATAATCAAAAACACGGTGTCGTCCACCACCGAGCAAGGCATCTACCTCAGCTCGTCCAACCGCGCCTTCGTGACCAACAACACCGTGTCCGGCGGCACCTACGGAATTTACGTCCTCGCTGCGGATTACTGCAACGTCACCAACAACTCCGTGTCGTCCGCCTCGACCGCAGGCGTCACCCTCGCCTTCGGCGCAGAATACGACAAGGTGGAGAACAACACGCTGTCCTCCAACGCCAAGGGAATCCTGCTCAGCGGCGCGGGCCTGAGCGAAGTCATGTACAACAACGTTTCGTGGAACAAGGTCCAGGGCGGCCAGCGCGGAATTTCCCTCGAAGGCGCTGCGGACGACTCGGTAGTCGCCACCCTGCTGTCCGACAACACGGTCGCTTCAAGCGCAGTCTACGGCATCTACGCCGTCAACGACATCCAAACCAGTTTCGCCAGGAACATCGCGTGCAGCAGCGGCACTACCGACTTGTACTGCGCCTCCAACGCCGGCCTCGACCTCGGCGGCAACGGCTTCAAGACCCAGACGGCCTGCGCCCTTGCCCAGGCCGGCACGTGCGGTGGCGGCGCCCTGTCCGCCTGCACCAACATCGTCGGCCCCGGCGCTTACACGCTCTCCACGGCCATCGGCAGCCTTACCAAAAACTGCTTCAACATCACGTCCAGCAACGTCATTTTCGACGGCCAGAACAAGGCACTTACTTGCACCGGAAGCACCAATGGCGTAATCTTCGCCGGCGACTCCCTCGACAACCCCGCGCCCACCACTTATTCAAACATCACTGTGAGGAAATTCCTTCTGAACAACTGTGGCAGGAACCTTTACACCAACACCATCGCCAGCAGCAATTTCTCCTTCAACACCATTACCCAGAACGGGTTTGGAACAGGCATATTCGCGCTTTCCACCACGAACACAGTGTTCGCCAACAACACGCTCGTCGGCAACAACGGAGACGGCGGCATGGGATTTGACCTCGAGGACGGCTGCAACAGCCTCACGCTTTCTGGGAA
>CAYVQS010000001.1:11292-24257 GCA_964453195.1 Microcaldota archaeon
TTCGGCGCCGCAGGCGGCATCCTCGACTTCGGAGTCTACGTCCTTATGGGCTCGCACACTTTCAACAACAACTGGTTCTGCTACAATGCCGGAAGCAACGACGTCTATTCCGCTGGTTCAGCCAGCGGTTCTGGCAACAAATGCACCAATGCGTTCGGCTTTACGTGCAATTCCGGCTGCCCGTAATTTACGCGGGCGCCCCAGATTCTGCAATAGCCTTTTATTCCCCAATTTTCTTCTTCTGTCTATGAACAAGCGGGGCCAGGGCGCGTTTGAATACGTCCTTATAATCGCCGGGCTTTTGCTCGTGGTCGTCACTGCGGTCCTCATCATGCGCGGCACCGCCACGACGGGCGTCAAGACTGCGGCCAACACCACGACCACGCTCTACGACTACCTCACCACGACCACCAAGCAGGACCTCGTCCTCCAGTATTCCGCGACTTCCACCGGCGGCAACACAGGAATGCTTGCGACCGGCACCGTGGTCAAGTTCAAGAACGACGACAACTCCGACCACAACCTTGTAATTTCGGTCAACGGCCAGCCCATCGCCAATTCGCCAGTCGGGCCCGGCGGCATCTACGACTACAACTATTCCTACGGCGGCACGTACTCCTTCTACTGGGACAACCCCCCGGCGCCGCCGACGCCGCCCAACACCCTCGACGTCACCGGCGGCACTCCCTACCCGCCGACAGTCGCGCTTTTGGCCCCGTCCACCGGCTCGTCGTTTTCCGGCGTTCCGTTCGACTTGTCGTGCAACGCCACCTCGTCCGCCCTCAAGAACGTGTCCATCTGGACCAACCAGTCGGGCTGGGCGCCCCTGGCGTGGAATGCGTCGCCCGTTTCCGGCGCGGCTACCAACGTTTCGTTCTCGCCCCTGGCAGGCACGTACGCCTGGAACTGCCAGGCATTCGACACCTCCAACCAGCCCTCGCAATTCGCCGCGTCCAACTATACTGCCACTTATTCGCCGGTAGTCTCGCTTTCGTGCGGCGACACCATCACTTCCAGCACAGTGATGACTGCCGACCTGCTGAATTGCCCGGCCAGCGGCATCACTATCGGCGTCGACAATGTCGTGCTGGATTGCGCCGGCCACTTGCTTGACGGCACGCCGTCGTCCCCCAACCGCGGAGTCTCGGCGTCGGGCTTTTCCAACGCCACCATCAAGAACTGCCGCGTCAAGGAATTCTATGAGGGAATCGTGCTTGGTTCGGGGTCCCGCGTCAACAACTGCACTTCGTACTCCAACGGCAACAACGGCATCATGGTGCAGGGCTCGAACTCCAACGTCACCAATTCCTCCGCCTACAACAACTATGCGGGTCTCGGTATCAACAACTTCCAGTCCAACAACCGGTACGAAAACAGCAACTTCTCGTTCAACAGCCAACTGGGGGTAACTGGCGCGGGCCTCGCCACTCACACTTACAAGAACAATACGGCCTGCGGCAACCCCTTGGCCGACCTGGACTGCGGCAACAACTTCGTCGACGGCGGCAACAACGTCTTTGACACCCAGTACTCGTGCGGCCTCGCCAAGACTGCCTGCCCCGTCACTCCGTCCACGCTTTCGTGCGGCCAGACAATCACCGCGTACTATACCTTGATGGGCAACGACCTGTCCGGGTGCGCTGGCAACGGACTAATCCTCGGCGCCAATGGAATCACGCTCGACTGCGCCGGACATTCTATTACCGGTTCGGGCACTGGAAACGGCGTTTATGCCGAACTTTTGGATTCTCCGGTTGTAAAGAACTGCAACGTCTCGGGCTTCGAAATGGGAATCCGCTTTTCCGAGTCCACCAACGCGGCGGCCCTCGGCAACACCGTAAGCGGCTCCGGCTACCACGGAATCTTCGCCTACGCCACCTGCGGCCTGTCAATCTACGACAACAACGCCTCGTTCAACGGCGCAGAAATTTCCAGCGGGATGGGCGCCGGCGGGGTGTATTCCTGGGGCATTCGGCTTGCCAACAACACTTTAATGTCCAACGACGTGGGAATCGGGTTCAGCGAAGACTTCTTCCAGCCCTGCTCCCGCACCGGAACGTCGGTCAACGCCTCGTTCAACAAGGTCTTCAACAACCGCTGGATGGGCGTGGACGCGATGTCGTCGATGGTGGTGTTCAAAAACAACATCACCTCCAACGGCTGGGACGGCGGAGTGCAGGACTCGGGCGTCCTCATAACTTCCGTGTCGGGGGTATCCGTTTCAAACAACACCATCCAAAATAACACGGACGGCATCTCTGTGGGCTGGGGCGCGTCTAGCAGCACGATCAGCTACAACAACGTCACCAACAACACCGTAGGCATCTTCTCCGACGCCTCGGGCATCGACGGCATTTCGGTCAACTACAACTCCATAGCCAACAACACCCAATACGGCGTCAACATAGACCTCAACACCCCCGTCAATTCATTCACTTTCCTGGACAACACGGTCTGCAGAAACTTGGTTTCCAATTTCACGTGCGGCCCAAGCCAGCTCGACGGCGGCTCGAACAAGTGCTTCCCCGCCTCGGCGTGCGGCGTTGCCTGCTCGGCCTGCCCGTAGTTTTCCTCCGTTCCCGGCAAAACCTGCAATAGCCTTTTATTAGTCGAATCTTTGGTTTTTGTCATATGAGCAAGCGGGGGCAGGGCTCTTTCGAATACGTCCTGGCGCTGGCCGGGATTCTCCTCATAGTGCTAGTGGTCTCCCTCATCCTGCGCAACACAGTTTCCTCCACGGGAAAGGACGTCAACCAGTCCTTCCTCGCGCATTCCGAGTCCGTTGATTTTGCCGACTGGTGGGTGTCCAGCAACGGCGTCTCCGGGGCTTCGGCGGGCTTCAAGGCCACTCGGCTTGGCGGCACCACCGCGGTTGTCGCCGCAAATTCGCCCCTTTATTTCGTCAACGACGACGGAGCTTCCCATTTCTACAAGGTGTTCGACTCGTCCGACTCCCTCGTAGGCTCGGGAACCGTGGCCTCGCTCTCCGGCGCCGCCCAGCAGTTTCCCGGCGACGGCACGTATTCCTTCTCCTGGGACGACGGCCAGAACAACACCGCGACCGTAGGCTCTCCCACGCCGACTCCGTCCCCGACCCCCGATCCCGGCACTCCGATTACCGTCTGCACCGACATTTCCCAGCCCGGCTACTACTACCTTGCAAACGACATTTCCGGCATCGCTTCGTGGTGCATCACGGTGTCGACCAGCAACGTCGTGCTCGACGGCGCCGGAAAGCAGCTTTCGTGCTCGGTCCAGGTCAACGGCGTAATCTACGTCGAAAGCCCGGGCGCCGCGTACACCAACGTCACCATACACAACTTCCGCACGAGCCAGTGCTACAACGCAATCTACCTGTTCGTCCCCACAAGCGGAATAAACGTCTCCAACAACCAGCTCGTCTACAACGGAGCCAACACCGCCCAAATACTCCTGTGGTCCAACAACGTTGGCGGCGTCTTCGAGGCCAACACCATCACCCACCTCAACCCCGCCCTTGGCGCGGGAATACGCGACTACGGCCTTGCGAACACCGGCAACCTCTACAAGAACAACAGGATACTGGACACCGGCCAAGCCCTCAGGCTCCAGTCGTCCAGCAACACGGTACAGAACAACATTGCTTGCGGCGGCACCGGCACCGGAATAAACACCGTGGCCGGAAACTCCGGCAGCGCAAACGCCTGCTCCTCCTCCACCGGGCCCGTAACGTGCGCCTGCGCCTGCCCCGGCCCCTGCTAAGTCTTTAAAACCAGTTCTTTCCTAATCTCCTATAGTTCTAATTCGGCCTCCTGATTCGGGCCCTTTGGGCGCGCGCTTGCGCCCGTTTGGCGTCCTCCTGATACGGGGCAAAAGGGTGTTTAAAGAAAATGTCCGACTCCGACAACGCCGTTTTCAGCGAAGCGCTTTCCAAGTCCTACGACCAGAAAAAAATCGAGGAAGAAGCCCGCACTTTCTGGGAAAACAAGCAAATTCCCCAAAACCTTTCTTCCAACAGAAAAGGCAAGAGCAAGTACTTCGTGCTCGACGGCCCGCCCTACGCCAACGCCCAGCCGCACGTCGGCCACGTCAAGACCACGCTGTTCAAGGACCTCTGGTCCCGCTTCAAATACCTCCAAGGCTACGACTCGCTGTTCATTCCCGGCTTTGACTGCCACGGCCTGCCCACCGAAGTAATGGTCGAAAAAGAGCTCGGCATAACGGCCAAAAGCGACATCGAAAAGCTAGGAGTCGAAAAGTTCGACGCCAAGTGCCTGGAAAAAGTCAACAACACGGAAAAGGACTGGATTGCCTACTACCGGAAGCTCGGCGCGTTCCGCGCGTATTTCGAGCCCTACTTCACCTACAAAAACTACTACATAGAATCCGGCTGGTGGACCGCCAAGCAATTGCACGAAAAGGGCTTCATGGTCGAAGGCGAGCGGCCAATCCACTGGTGCCCGCACTGCGAGACGTCGCTTTCCGGCTACGAAGTATCCGATTCCTACAAGGACCTGTCCGACCCGTCCATCTTCGTCAAGTTCCGCGTCAAGGGCACGGACAACGAATACCTCCTCGTCTGGACCACCACTCCCTGGACGCTCGCCGCAAACGCCGCGGTCTTCGTCCACCCCGAAGAAACCTACGTCAAGGCCGCCGACGGCAACGACGTCATCATCCTCGCCAAGAAACGCCTCGAGTTCATGCGCCAATTGTCCGGAAAACCGCTCGAAGTAATCGAAGAAGTCCCCGGCGCACAGCTCGACGGCGTCCAGTACGAGCCGCTTCTCGACGTGCCCCAGCAGCACAAACTGTCCGAAGTGCCCTCGGCGCACAAAGTCTATCTGTCCATCTCGATAATGTCCAACAAGAAGTACAAAAAGCACGCAATGATTTCCTACGCCTGCCCCAACTGCCAAAACGAAGTCTCAGGCGAGGGAATATCGCCAGACTCCAAGTGCCCGGCGTGCGGCAAGGGCCCGCTCCAACCCGCGGCCGCCTCCGGCGCCGAGGAATTCGAGGAATTCGTCACGATGAACGAAGGCTCTGGCCTAGTGCACTGCGCGCCCAGACACGGCCAGACCGACAACTTCGTCGGAAAACACTACGGCCTGCCTGCCGCGTCGCCCGTCGACGAAGGCGGCAAATACACTCCGCTTGCCGGCCAATTCGCAGGAATGTTCGTGAAAAAGGCCGACAAGCAAATCGTCGAATGGCTGGACTCCAACGGCAAGCTCTTCCATTCCGAGCAGAAGACGCACCGCGCGGCAGTGTGCTGGCGCTGCAAGTCCCCGCTCATCTTCCGCCTCTCGAAACAATGGTATTTGCGCGTCGAGCCGGTCAAGGAAAAAATGATTGCCACCAACGAAAAAGTCAATTGGCTTCCCGAGTTCGGCAAGACCAAGTTCAGAAACTGGCTTGCGGACCGCCAGGACTGGTGCATTTCCCAGCAGCGCTACTGGGGCATTCCCATGCCGATCTGGATATGCGAAAAATGCGGCGCCAAGGAAGTCGTCGGCTCGGTCGAGGAACTGAAGAAAAAAGCCCTGCCGCAAACGCTTCCCGCCAATTTCGAGGACCTTCACCGCCACGCCGTCGACCCCATCAAGCTCAAGTGCGGCGCCTGCGGCGGCACTTCGTCGCGCGTCAAGGACATCTTCAACGTCTGGTACGACTCGGGAATCGCGCCCTGGGCCTCGCTAGGCTATCCGTTCAAGAACAAGGAACTCTTCGACCAAGTGTTTCCCGTCGACATGGTGGACGAGTCCCAGGACCAGGTGCGCGGATGGTTCGACTCGCTAATGTTCACGTCCATGGCCGTGTTCGGCAAGACGCCCTACAAGTCCGTGTCGCTCAACGGCTGGGTCTTGGACGAAAAAGGCGACAAAATGTCGAAAAGCCTTGGGAACGTGGTTGCCGCGACCGACGCCATCGACAAATTGTCCGCCGACGCCATCCGCCTGTACTTCTGCTGGGAAACTGCGCCGTGGGAAGTGCAGAAGTTCTCGTTCAAGAACGCGTCGGAAGTCCAGCGCAGCTTGACGATTTTCTGGAACACGTGGTCGTTCTACAACACCTACGCCGGGCCCGAATTCCGGCCCTCGGCGGTCGGCGACTTTCTGGAAAACGCCCGGCCCGAGGACAAGAGGATAATCTCCCGCCTCAACTCGGTGGCCGCCGCAGTCACCGGGCACCTGGAGAATTTCGAGTTCCACTTCGCCGGCCGCGCCCTAGTCAACTTCGTGGTCAACGACTTTTCGCGCTGGTACGTCAAGCTCTGCCGTGACAGGGTCTCTCTCCACGCCGACGAGGCCGACCGCATTCTGTGCCTTTCGACGATGCACCACGTGCTTTCGGCGTCGGCCAAGCTTTTCGCGCCGTTCACGCCCCACATCTCCGAGTTTTTGTTCCAGCAGCTCAAGATGCGCGACGCCGTGCTGTCGGAGCAGTCCGTGCACTTTTCGCGCTTCCCCGAAGGCCGGATGGCGCTAATTGACTCCGCGCTCGAGCAGAAGATGGCGCTTGCCATGAAAATCACCGAGGCCTGCAATTCGGCACGCCAGGAAGCGGGAATCAAGCTGCGCTGGCCCGTCAAGGAAGTCGTGGTCACCGGCGACGGCGCAAAAGACGCGGTCGAGGGCCTCAACGAGCTCCTCAAGGCGTCGAACAACTCCCTGTCCGTGGTTTTCTCGGCCTCCGAGCCAATCGGCGAATACGCCTTCCGCGAATTCGAGGGCGGAAAGGCCTTCGTCGACTCTGCGCGCTCGCCCGAACTGCTGCACGAGGCGGTTTTCCGCGAGCTTTTGCGCGCAATACAGGCCGAGCGCAAGAAACAGGGCATGGTGGTCTCGGAGTCCATCGAGCTGTCGGTCGAGTCGGCTGACTCCGCGTTCGTCCAGTTCCTGAAAAGCCGCGAGGCCGGCTTGAAGAACGAAGTCGGCGCCTCGTCGGTAAAGTTCGGCAAGGCCGCAGGCGGCTTTGTCGTCGAGGCAATGGTGGAAGGAGTGTCGGCCAAGGCCGCGTTTTCAAAGAAATAACCCTGGTTTAGGCCAAGAGAACTAACAGGCTGCGGGCAGCCTAGATGCCGAGTTCTTCCGCCGTTTTTCCGGCGGCGGTCTTTACGGACAACCAGTGGCTCTTTCTCATTTCGCCGAGCAGTTCGCGGATTTCGGGGTGGCGCGTGTCCTTCAGTGCCTGGGGCACCCTTTCCGCCACTATGGCGCACGTATCGTTCCTCGCGGCCGCCAGGACTTCGTGTATGCGGCGTATGTCGCCGCCCTGGGCGCGCAGCACTTTGCCCAGCTTGCCGAGGGCGGGGACGCTTTCCTGCCTGCGTTCGTTGTTAAGGCCCGAGTGGTTTTCGGCAATTACGCGCGCGAAACCGGGAATTCCCGATTCTCCCATCGCCCGTATGAAGAAGTGGCCGTAGGCTTGGCGCATTAGTTCGGGAAAGTTTTCTCCCACGGCCTGAACCAGCTCTTCGCCGTGCCGCTTGTGCAGTTCCGTCAGCCGGCCCTTGATTTCTTCCAGCCGGATTGGCGGTCCGGCAACCATTTCGACCAGGGGGCTTACGAGTTCTGCGCGCTGCTCCTCGGAAAGCTTCTTCGCCGGCCCAGATTTTCGTGCCATAGAACTTTAAAAGGAAGATTCGCGGATAAAAATGTAGGTGTTTTGCCCAATGCCGCTTGAAAACAAGAAGAACGAGAACTTTTCAGAATGGTATACCGAGGTCATCGCCAAGTCCAAGATGGCGGACTACGCGCCCATCCAGGGCTGCATAGTCTACCGCGAGTGGTCGTACGAAATCTGGGAAAAAATCCAGGACTTTTTCAACAAGCTCATCAAGTCGTCGGGCCACCACAACGTCTATTTCCCCATGTTCATTCCCAAGAGCCTCCTGACCAAGGAATCCGAGCACTTTGCCGGCTTCACCCCCGAAGTCGCGTGGGTCACCAAGGGCGGCGCATCCGACCTTGCCGAACCGCTTGCCATCCGCCCCACTTCGGAAACAATAATGTACGACTCGTACGCCAAGTGGGTGCGTTCGCACCGCGACCTTCCCATCCTCCTCAACCAGTGGTGCTCGGTGGTCCGCTGGGAAACCAAGGCCACCAAGCCGTTCCTGCGCGGCCGAGAGTTTCTGTGGCAGGAAGGCCACACCGTGCACTCGTCCCAGGCCGAGGCCGACGAGGAAGTAATGAAAATCCTGGCCTATTACAAGCAGGTGTGCGAAGAGCTCCTGTGCATTCCCGTCTTCGTAGGCAGGAAAAGCGACAAGGAAAAGTTCGCGGGCGCGCTTTACACCACCACTCTCGAGGCCATGATGCCGGACGGCAAGGCGCTGCAGGCCGGCACGAGCCACAACCTCGGCCAGCATTTTGCCAAGGCGTTCGGAATCAAGTTCTTGGACAAGAACGAGAAGGAGTCGCTGGCTTGGCAGACCAGCTGGGGAATATCCACCCGGCTCCTAGGAGCATTGATTATGGTGCACGGCGACGACAAGGGCCTGGTGCTTCCGCCGGCAATTGCGCCGATCCAGCTCGTCATCGTGCCGATTCCGTCCAACGACTCGGTGGAGAACGCGCAAATCAACTCCAAGGCGAACGACTACAAGCGCCATTTGGAGGCCGCGGGCGTTTCGGTTGCGTTCGACGACTCTACGGACAAGAATCCGGGCTGGAAGTACGCCGAGTGGGAGCTCAAGGGCGTGCCCCTGCGCGTGGAAATCGGCAGGCGCGACCTGGAGAAGAACGGCGTCATGCTGGTGCGGCGCGATTCGGGCGCCAAGCAGTTCGTGGCCGAAAAGGACGTGGTGAAGCTCGCGCAGGAGTTTCTTGACGACATCCAAAAGACGCTTCTTGACCGCGCCAAGGCTTTCCGCGACTCGCGCGTTTCCCAGGCCCGCGACTTTGCCGAGTTCAAGAAGATTCTCGAGGAAAACAAGGGCTTCGTGGCCGCGCCGTGGTGCCAGTCGGGCGAGTGCGAGGAGAAAATCAGCCAGGAAACGACGGCGACCATCCGCTTTTTGCCCTTCGAGCCCGAACCTCTTTTCGCGGACAACTGCGTTTCTTGCGGCAAGCCCGCCAAGCAAATAGCGTATTTCGCCAAGTCGTACTAGTTGCGGGCAGCTAAGGTTATGCCGTTGTAGTGCCTAACTCGCGTCGCAGTGTAGTGCCTAACTTTTTCAGTTTGGTTTTTGATGAACCTTTTCTTAAAAGGTTCGTGCCTAATTCTTGGCTTTTCATACGGGCGCGCAATTCATGTCTGCCCGTATTTCGGCCTGCGTCAGTGCGCGGCCGTAGATCTTGACTTCGTCTATTGCGCCGACGAGGCCAAAGTTGGTGTAGCCCCTGCCGATGAGTACGGGGTTGTTGCCTTTGGGCGTGCTGCCGGTAAGGGTGTACGTAATGGTCTGGCTGAGCGCGCCGTTTATGTACGACTTCATCGTTTTCGTGCTCGCGTCGCGAGTGACTGCGTAGTGCGTCCACTTGCCGTCGTTTTGGAATGCGCCGTTGGGGAACGGATATACCGAGCGATAGTTGTTGGGCGGGTTGAGGTCGTCGCCGTAGAAAAGGTTGGCGCCCCGCACCACTTCTATGGTGATTGCGAATTCCCGTGCGTACTGCTTGTCGACGGGGTTGATCCTTCCGCCGCCGGCGTTTTCGGGCTTTATCCAGAATTCTATAGTCATGCTTTCGTTGACCTGAAGCGTGGGCGAGCTTGGGACGCTTACGAACGCGTTTCCATTGAAGTATCTGGCGTTTCCGTACCTTCCCTGCACTGCGGTAGTGGCGGTGTCGGTTCCGGTGTTTGCGTTTCCGCTTGAGTCCAATGCTGTTGCGCCGGATTCTTCGAAGTGCCAGCTTGCCACCAGCCCCGGCGACGTTATTCCCGTGTCGGTGGGTGCGCAGGTAATTGGTTTGGAGATTGCAACCGATTGGTTGACGTTGCCGCCGATGCCGCCAAGCTGTCCCCTGATTGCCAGGATTACGACCGCCACTACGAGCAGCGTTCCGCCCAGCATCAGAATGTATTCGAACGCGCCCTGGCCCCTGTCCATAGTCAGGACTAGGCTTTAAGGCTATTAAAAATCAGCGGAAAAAAACGAAACCGGAAGAATCAGGCGGCCTTGGCTTCGGCCGCTTCCTTGCGTATGAGGCGCTGCTTGAGGTTGGTGATTTCGCCAGCCATCTTGTTGCGCTCGCGCTTGCCGCTTTTTACCAAGCCCAGCGACTCGAGCTTCTTCGAGTTTTCCTCGAAAGTGCCGTAAAACTCCTTGGGGTGCTCCTTGACCAGTTTCTGCGCGGCAGTCCTCAAATGAGCGCCTTTCATTTTACCCATTTCAAACCATCTCCTAGAAAAATTTTCATAGCCCCGGGCGGAGTCAGAAGACCAGCCGATGGGGGCACCTTTCGGTTCCCCCGGCTCTGGTCGGTCGCCGACCCCCTCCACTTGACTGTTTTCATAGCCCCGGGCGGATTCGAACCGCCGTCAACGGCTCCAAAGGCCGCTATACTTTTGCGGGCGCGGCGCCTCTGGAACTTAATGCCTCAAAGAATCCGCGCTGGCCACTATACGACGGGGCTGAGCACTTATTCTCTTGTCTTTGCAGGATTTTAAACCTTCACTTGCCTAGTTACCTACTGGTGGTCGAATGCCTTTGGAAAGACCCGTGCAAAAAGCCCTAGACGCGTTTCACGACCGAATGGCAAGCGTCTGCAAGCTTTCCGGCGTCAGGGGCCATCCCCGCTCCTGCAACGAGTGGACTGCCAAGCACGGGCAAATGGTTGCCGAGGCGCTGGGTGCTGTTAGCCCTGCAGAATCCAGAGAAATTCTTTCCGGCTTTAAAAACATAGAAGACACGCTGCTTGTGGAGCTGGGCCGGGTGGTCCGCGGGCACGACTCCTATTACCTCTTGGCGCGCATGCACGATTCTTCCAAGGCTCCCGAAGGGCAAGCCGCCGACCGCGCCGGCCTGCTTAAGGTCTGTTCCAAGCACCCCCTGGCCACGCGGGTCTTTTTGGCCCAGAGCCAGCTTTTCGCCCGCCCGGTTTTCGAGCAATACGGCGAAGTTGCAAACAAAGTCTATGGTGAACTCGGACTGGACTTCAAAAGCGCGACAAGCCTGCTTCATTTCCTCGGAGAAAAAGATCTCGGCCTCGGCCGCCGCGTCGCCGCCGTGCTTGCAAGCCACGGCTACCGCGGATTCCGAGCGCTTGGTGCCCCCCGCTGCGACCACCCCAAGAGCCTGGATTCCCTTGATTTGAAGCTCCTCGAAAAGCGCGTCCAAGCAATAGAGCAAGGCGGAGCGCCCGCCGTCAAGAAGCTCACTCCGGGCTGGAGTGCATTTTAATATATCCTATAGCAGCACTAATAATTTTTTCCGTCCTCCTTTTCCCAAGGTGGTTTTTCCATGGCAATCAAGAAGAGGCGCAGGCCCTCGTTTTTCGACGACTTTCCCGAGTTCGACGACGTGTTCTCCGAGGACTTCGACGACCTGTTCCGCTCCGTGTTCGAGAACATGCGCGAGCTGCCGGCACAGAAGCTCAAGCCCGGCGAGCCCGTGGTCTACGGCTTTTCCATGCGCGTAGGGCCCGACGGCAAGCCCCAGGTAGAAGAGTTCGGCAACGTAGAAAAGGGCAAGGTCAAGGACGAGCGCGAGCCCCTCGTCGACGTCATCAACCAGGAAAAGGAAATCCGCGTAATCGCCGAGCTTCCCGGCGTCGACAAGTCCGAAATCCGCATCAAGGCCCGGCCCCAGGAACTGGAAATCCACGTCTCCAACCCGGGGCGCAAGTTCGCCAAGACCGTCAAGCTCCCCGAAACCGTGGTCGACGACAGCGCCAAGGCCAGTTACAAGAACGGCATCCTCGAAGTCGTGCTCCAGAAGGTCGCGCCGTTCAAGCAGCCCGCCAAGGGCAAGGCCGTAAAAGTCGACTGATTTCCCCTTTTTTTCCCAAAGCGTTCACCGGAACGCCACTGTCGGGTCCGCCTTATATTCGCCGCTTTTGTTCGTTCTATCCGCCCATCGCGCGCCGCGCAGCCTGATTGGCCTGCGCCGGGTCGGGTTTCAAGCGCGCTGCACAGCGCGAAAATGCCTGCTCTTGCAGTTGCTCCTGCGCAAAAAGAGGTTGAAAGAAATGAAAGTAGACGTAACCAGGCTCTCGTACCGGGAAATAGAAAAAGTCGCGTCTTTGCTCCCGCTTCACGCTCCAAGCCTCTCCGAAACCGGCGGCCGCGTAATGCTCGAATTGTGCCCCCTGTGCTAGTTCTTCCGCGTTTTGCGCTTCTTTGCCAGAAGACCG
The DNA here is from genome assembly GCA_964453195.1 of Microcaldota archaeon. GTDB lineage: Archaea > Micrarchaeota > Micrarchaeia > Norongarragalinales > CAINOH01 > CAYVQS01. The sequence goes on from CAYVQS010000001.1 coordinate 23,577, forward strand.
TTTGGGAATCCGGAACGCCCCCGCGGGCGTCCCCCTTTCCTTTTTTTCCCCACGCTCCCGCCCGAGCCGTCCAAAACCTTTATATAACCTTCTTTGTTATATAACCAATTACGTTATTCTTCGGAAACGAAGAAAGAGTGGTTTGTGGGAGGCGGGTTCTGCGTGGTTGTTCGTTTTGAAAGTAAGGCGCGCGGAATTCGTGGTAGGCCGCTTTTCTGCGGAGGCTGCACAGCGCACGCTTTCCGAACTGAAGCGGCGCAGTGGCCCGAAGTCGCTTTTCGTGCTAGTGAGTTCAACCCAACTTCACACGCTGTTCAGCGAAAGGAGATTGGAGCTTTTGCGCGCGATCGATGACAATCCTGAACTCGGCGCGGTTGGCTTGGCTCAAAAACTTGGGAGAAAACAAGAGGCAGTTTCGCGCGATCTCGCTCCTTTTAGGAATTTGGGGGTCGTGACCGACGAAAGTCGCCACGGCCCCCCCACCCACCCCCCGGGGGAACTTCAGTTCAAGGTCACCCTGTGGCCAAAAACCGGGGCTTTTCCCGGGCCCGAAAACTACGCGCACGAGCAGTCCGAGCTTTGGCCCAAGGAATAGGTTGGTACCCTTGCCCGGCACCGGCCTCTGGCCGCAAGGCGGGAATGCAGCCCCGGTTGCCGCCGGCGGGGTTGGCCTGTTACTTG
>CAYVQS010000002.1:0-17075 GCA_964453195.1 Microcaldota archaeon
GCGTTCCACGCCACGTTGCGGAGGACGGTGATGTTCAGCGAAACGTTCTTGACTCCGGCGTCGGCCGAGGAGAAGTTTATCCAGCCGTAATGCGTTCCTGGCGGGAACAGCGCGGGCACCGAGGCGTTGACCTGGACCGACGCCGCTTGGCCGCCGGACAGCGCGGAGGGAACCGCGGAAACAAAGAGAGTGAAGTTTTCGAAGCCTGAAACGGAATAATTTATTGCCGAGGCGTTTGCGTTGCCGGCGTTTTCGAGGACGAACGAGGCTACGGGCGTGGTGTTGCCGTGGGTGGCGTTGCCTGCGAGGTTGTCTGCGGAGGCGTTTAGTAAGCGGGTGGGTTCGACCAAGACGTAGAACTGTGTCTTGTTGCTTGACCGGCCGATTTCAAAGTCGTGCCAGAGCGCAGTCGCGTTTGCGGAATAGTTTCCGGGCGCGGTTCCGTTTGGAACCGTGAAGGAAAACGCCGCCGAGCAGTTCTGGTAAACGGACTGGTTGCCGCATTCGAAAACAGAGTGGTTGGACTGCCAGCCGGGCGGAAGTTCTAGGGAGATGTTTGCGAAGTACGCGGAGACGTTTCCGGGGTTTGAGGAGCCGAGGGATATTTCGAAAGAGGCGTTTTGGCGGCTGGTGACGTTCGATGCGCTGAAGCCCAGGGGCGCGGCAGCGATGGAAAGGTTGGTTCCGGAAACGGTTATGGTGATTGAAACGTTTAGGGCGCCGGAGTTGTTAGAACTTGCCTGGATTGTGCCCGAATGGTTTCCGGTCGGCGCCGCGGACGCGGGGGTGGCGTTGACCGTGATTGACGCGGTTGCGCCGGGTGCCAGCGAGGGGATTGAAGCGGGCGAGAACGAGAACGAGAAGCCGGGCATGGAGAAAACGGCGAACGAGAGGTTCTGGGCCGGGTCGTTGCCGGTCGAGTTCAGGAAAATGGTGCCGACGGTTTTTTCTACGCCGGGGGCGGCGAAGGAAAACATTTGGCTCGTGGCTTGGAAGGCGGGGTTGGGTTCGACCCAGGCAGTCGCCGCTGACGAGTTAAGGCCCGGCGTGCCGTCGGGGTTTTGCCAGGAAAACGATGCGTTGACTGAATAATTCGCGGGGGCCGTGCCTGCGGGGACGGTGACGCCGAAGACGGCAGAGCACGAGGCGCCGGGCGAGACGTTGAGGCACTGGAAAAGCGTGGCGTTGGCGGCCCATCCCGCGGGAAGCGCCAGGGAGAGGTTGGCGTGGTACGCGGTTCCGTTGCCGTTGTTTTCAGCGGTCGTCTCGAGGACGTAGCTTGAAGGGTCGTAATAGGAAACGTTTTGCACGGACGTGAATGCCGGGAACGGCAATATCGAGGAGTTGGTTTTGCTTGCTTCGGACGAGAAGTTGGCCGAGAAAAAGACCGAGTTGTTGTTTTTGGAGGCGTTGCATTGCTGGGTGAAGGTTCCTGTTTCGAACGGGGCCTGGAACGAGAGGAAATAGGTGCCGTTGCCGAAGTCGGTTACGGACGGAAAATACGTGCAGGAGAACGCAGCGCCGGAAACCGCCGAGTCGTTCCGGAAATTGTAGAGGAACAGCGTGGTGTTCACCAGGCGCTCGGCGAGGCCGGCGGGGTTGTGGAGCGTGGCGTTGGAAGAGTACTGGGCAGTGACGTCGAATGCCGAGGAATTGGACGAGAGGAAGAGACCGTTTGACCCCCAGAGCCAGGCCGACAGGGTCCACTGGCCGGCGGCCGCCGAATTCGAAACGTCGAAGTAGTTGGCGTACGTTCCGTCGAAGGCCGCCCCGTCGCCGTGGGCTCCGTCGTCGTAGAGTTCGACGGATTCGTCGTCCGACGAGCCGGCGGTGCCCATATCGAGCGAGGCGTTCGCAAAAAGCGCGAGGCCGTGGTCGTCAGACGTAATCGTTGCGTACAGGAGCGCGGTTTCGTTGCGGTTGTAATGTGCGTGCTGGGAATTCGCAGTGAAATTGACTTTCCAGGAATCTGGCTGGCCTGCCGAAACCGCGGTGTTCTGGATGCCTGCGGAAACCGCCGACACCAGGCCGTAGTCTGCGTCGGTGTCGTTGAAATGGAAGATGGATTCGTGTTCGAGGAACGCCCCGGGCGCTATTGACGCGTTGGAAAGCGCGAGGCCTATCAGGCCGGCGCCGGCGTCGGTGGAGGCGTTGAACCACGGCGCTGTGGCGCTGGCTATTCCCACACCCATTCCTCCGAACTGGGGGGCGGCGTAGGCCCAAGAGCCCGGTTCGGCTGAGTCTGTTACCTGCTGGTAGGACGCGCCGAACGAGCCCAGTGCGTCGAAGCCCGGGGCCGAGGCCGCGAAGGACTGGCGGAAAACTTCGGTTGCGCTTGGGTTGGAGAGGTTCTGCACCAGCCTATACCAGGGAAGGTTTTCGTAGAAGACGTATTTTTTCACGAACTGGTTCCCCGTAGAGTTGGATGGGTCGTTCCAGAACGTCTCGTTGCCAAAGAGGACTACGGTGAGGCGTAACGGGCCGGGGCTGAATGACGCGGCCGAAGGGCTGAAGGAATAGTTGAAGGTTCCGTCGGAGTGCCTGACGAATTCGGCGGTCTTGGAGCCCGCGGCTGCTTCGAAAAGGAGGTTGTAGTTGCCTTCCGCGCGGAACAGGCCCGACGTATTTTCGCCGCGGGCTGCGTCGAATGACCAGTTCATCGCAGCGTTCTTTACCCAGAACTCTTCGCCGTCCCACGAATAGGAGATTGTCGAGGAATACGAAGGCGCGGGCTTGTTGCCGTTTTCGGCCTTGTCGAAATACGCGTAGAAGCGACGGGACGCCGACGCGAAGGTGGTGCCGTTTGCCTGGAAGACGAGGGTGCCCCGGGCGTTGGACGCGGCGTCGTAGTCCTGGGCCTTGTCGAACTGGCTTTCGGCCTCGGCAACGATGCCGCCGGAGGAATTGTATTCGAATACGCGCAGGGAATTGTTGTCGAACGCCCCCGCCTGGCCGCCGGCCTGCAACAGAAGCTGGGAGAAGTTCAGCCCAAGTTCGACGGGCCAGTCGGAGATTTGCGCCGTGGCGTTCACGGTTATCGGAATGCGGTAGTGGTAGGACGCGTTCCACCACTGGTCGACGGCGAAGGCTTGCGCTGAAAACAGGACTGCAAGTAACGCTGCGGCCGCAGGTTTCATGAACGACCTCTTGGTGGGTTTTCCGGGCCCGAGCATTTTTTCCCGAAAATCGCTTTGAAAGAGCCATGTTTCGAAGATATTTAAACGCGCGGCTGGGGGGATATAGCGAAGGCAAATCGGCTGGTGGCTGAAGGCGCTGGAGCCAAGAGCTTGAAACGCGGAAAAGCCGGGCGCGCAGCCTGGAGCGGCCTTGTGATTGAAGACTTTTGGGCGCCGCGGCGGGCTTGGACGGGCCTCAGGCGGTTTTGCGGTCGCGGACGCGCAGCTGGATGGTTCCGTCGGGAAGCGTTTCGGCGACGGCCTGCTGTGCCGCGCGGATGCCTGCGAGCTTTTCAAGCGTTTCGAGCCGGGAGTTCACAAGTTCGAGTTCGCCTGCAACCGAGGAGACGGCCGACGCGTTCTGGCCGAGCAGCCGTTCGATTGCAGAGGCGATGCCGGAGATTTCGCGGGCGACGCGCGCCTGGCGCAGTTCTAGGGAGTTGGCGCGGGAGGAGAGGCGGGCGGTTTCGGCGGAGACGTAGGAAAGGCTTCCGCGCATCTTGTGCCTGAATTCGACGTTGGATTCCTGGATGGCGCGGATTTCCTCGGAAACTTTTTTTTCAGAGGCCGAGATTCTTGCGCGCATTTCGGAAAGCGCGCGGTTGCCTGCGGCGTACTTGTAGAGGAAGTATGCGTTCAGGCCGGCGAACAGCAGGAAAAGCGTGGAAAGTGGGTCCACGCTAGTAAAAACGAAAAGTTATATATATATTCGACGGATGAAAGAGTCGGGTTGCATTTTTTGGACGTCAACGAAGTCATCATAGCGGGCTCGCTTGCAGGCGGAATAATCTTTTCCTTCCTGTGCTTCAAGGCGTATTCCGCTTCGAACGAGGCCGAAAGGCGGCTGGAAGAAATCGATTCGAAGCTGGGCCGGCTTCGGGCGCTCGTCGCGGAAATAGAGTCGGTCAAGAGGGATGTGCGCGAGGCGACCGCGCGCAAGGTGGATGACGTGACTTTGGAGCGCATCTTCGCCGATGCCGTGGATTATTTCGCCGCGGCCCTGTCGAGGGATAGGGGATAGGCAATGTTGGAGGACATAAGCGGGCAGTCGTGGGTGGTTCTTTCGGTATTCGTTGCCGTCTCCGGCCTCATGGTGTGGATTTTCCTCCGGTTCGAGAAAACGGCGAAGACGAGCGCGGACGAGATTTCCAAGAAGATGGACGAGGTCGAGCGGGAGTACGTCAGGCTCAAGCCCGAGGTGGACGAGCTGAAGTACGAGGTTTCGACCAAGGTCGACTACGACTATCTCGAGTCCAAGATGCACGAGCTCGTGTCGCTGCTTGCAGACCACGCGGCGAAAAAAGAGCGCGAACCTGTCGCGGAGCCCGAGCCGGTTGCGGTCGCCGAGCCAATCCAGCAAAACGCCAACTGATTTTGAGCGCGGTTTGCCTGAAAGCCCGAAAGTCGCGCGATTATTTCTTTTCCTTCAGGTTGCCGAGGCTGGACTTAATTTTTTCGGCTGATTTTTTGAACTTGTGCTGGACTCCGCGGGTGCGCAGCGCCATTGCCGCCACGAACGCGAACAGGCAGAAGATGAAGGCGAACAGCGCGGTTTTGAGCCAGAAGGATGCCCACGTCACTCCGGCTTCGGCCCGGCTGTCGGAGAAGTCTATTCCTTCGAAAAGGTCGCTGTGGGCCGAGGCGACGACGCGGTAGTTTCCCTCGGAGGGCGGCTCGTCCCAGCGGGCCGAGAAGGAAGTGCGGCTGCCTTTGGCCACTAGGCGGGCTTCGGACTCGAATGACTTGATGAGGACGCCGTCCTGGTCGAACACCTGGACGAGGAGGGTGACGGGGTATTCTATGTTTCCGCTGTTTTCGAATTCGGCGTCGACGTAGAGGGGCGGCGCGGCCCTGGCGTTTCCGGCGATTGCGTTGCCGGTTATTGGGTCGAGGAGCTGGAACGTGTCGGTTCTTACTCCTAGCATTCTGCCGCTCCTTACCGGCATGGGAAGGGAATAGCCGTCCTGGATTACGGAGGAAACGTCCTGGTTGACCATGTCCTTGTCGTACCCGGTCGCGCGCATGGTCCCTATTTTGACGAGAACCTTGGTGTCGGCGCGTTCCCTGAGCCACGAGGCGGTGTCGGAAATTCCGCGGCCGATTGCCAGCAAGTGCCTTGTGCCTGCGTTTTTGAGGAGCGTGACCGTCTTGAAAAGCGAATAGGTGCCGTTGAGGGGGACGAGGAGTACGGGGAAGTCGTAGTTGTTTAGCAGCGTGCTGTCGAGGACCGAACCCGTGGTGATTATCGCCTGGTCGGCGGTTTCCACGGATGCCAAGAAGAGTGCCTGGCTGGTTTCGTATTCGTCGCGGCCCGAGATGCGTTCGGTCTGGAATTCGGAGAGGCGCTGGTCGATTTGCTGCGAGAGGAGGCCTACGACGAATATTTTCTGGGGCCTTGCCGCCGAGATGCCTGCCAGGGTTTCGCCCGGAAGTTCGGACGCACCCTTGGAGAAGAACACGCAGGCGTCGTGTTTTTTGGCGAAGTGCTTGGCGCTGAGGGCGTCGAATGCGAAGTCGTCGCGGACAATCACGGCGTTGGAGCAGTCCGTCCTTGCGGCTATTGCGCCTGCCAGGTCGTAGTGGTTTTTGAACTGGATTTCCTGCATGGACGCGCCGAGCGAACGCAGCTTGTAGGCGAGGGCCGGCGCCGGGCTCGCCTCGGAAGAAAAGAGGTAGATGGAGTCGGGCTTGTAGGATGCGACGTCTTCGAGCAGTTCGTCGGCCCGCGTGGGGTCGGACAGCAGCCGTATGGGGAAGCCGTCGTACTGTGAAAAGGTCGAGGCGAGGAACGCGGATTGCCAGTCGTCGGCGCTGACGACCACTACGCTGGAAGACCAGGCAAGCGAAGACGCCAGGAGTGCGAACAGCGCGGTTGCGAAAAGGGGGGTTTTCATTGCAGTTCGTACCAGAAGTCGGCGTTGTTTGCGAACGCCTTTGGAAACGCGATTTCGTAGTTGCTTTGCAAGCCGAGGTAGTTGGCGGACGCTGTGATTATCTCGGTGCAGAATAAAACGTTATCTCCTGCGGAATAGGCGCCGGAGGAATCTTCGTCTGAGTAGAGAACGCCGATTTTCCAGTTGCCGTCGGAGGAGAGCATGTAGGAAACCGAGGAAAGGCCGCAGGTGTCAGCGTAGCCGTCGGCGTAGTTGTTTTCCAGAAGGTCAGCGGGTTTCGAGAGGCCGAGCGCGGCGCTCATTGCCGGCAGGTCGGGCGACCGCGACGCGGCCTGGAGGCTCAGCCAATTGGGCGACGCCCCCGCGGCCGAAAGGAAAATGCTTCCGGCACGACCTTGCGAGGAATACAGCAGGTTGCCGCCTCCGGTGTTGTTGCGGAGCTGGAACGAGAGGTTGCCGTAGAAGCCGACGTAGGCGTCGCTTCCGCCGACTCCGTTGCCGATGGTGACGTTGATTTCAGGCGAAGGCGACTGTTTTGCGAGCGTTCCGGACGAGTCGTTGGCCCAGGTTTCGTTGACGAAGAAGACACCGGAGGAGGTGCTGTTGAACTGGGCGCCGTACCAGCCGTCTCCGGCTCCGCCCGCGGCGCATCCGGTGTCGGAGAAAGAGGCGTTTGAAACGGTGGAGTTGGGGAAGGAGACCGTGGCCCAGACCATGCTCACGGGGTTGGTGCCCCAGCCCGCGGTTGCGTTTATGCAGAACGACGAATTGGCCGGCGTCCTCGAAACGTTTGCGGAGGTCGCGTTCGCCGTCGGGGATTTGAAGGCGGATTTGGTGTGGAAGATTTCGACGAACACTTGCGTGGTGCGGACGTTTCTCGAGGACTTGAGGACGACTCCGGCTTCAAGGGCGTTGGCTTCGACCGCGGTCCACTCCTGCGCGGTCTGGGGGTTGTCGTCGTAGAATTCGGAAAAGACGTTGTAGACGCCCCGCGTCTGGATCTGGGCAGTTCCCTCGTAGTCGGCTGCGTTGGTGCGGATGAGAGAAGCGATGGAAGCGGCCTGGCTGACTGTTTTTTCCGATACAAAATAGATTGTTACGTTGGCGATTTCGACGTCGGAGGACTGGAGGTCGGACAGTTCGAAGAGGTCGCGGTCGTTGGCGTTGGACGACTCGACGTAGGATGCATCGCCGTCTGCGGACGTTTCGCTGGTCTTGTCGAAGTGGTTGCCGGACGCGGGGAACTGCGTAGCCCATTCCGTGTAAGTGCCTGTGCCGTTGGGCCGCAGGACTGTGGACTCATAGGCGGGAACCGTCACGTTGACGGACAGGGGCGCAGGGAATTCGAACCCCAGGTTTCCGGCGGAATCGTTTGCCCACGTCGCGTTTATCCACAGCATTCCTTCGGACGTGGACGTGTTGACTAGTGCGCCGTAGGCGCCGTCGCCGGCTCCGCCGGAGTTGCAGCCGGTGTCGGACAGGGAAACATTGGCGATTGTTTCGTTTGGAAACGTGATTGTCACCCAGGCTTCGGCCACTCCCGTGCCCGTGTCAGTTGCAGATGCGTTGACGCAGAAAAAGCGGTTGACTTGGATTATGGAAGTGTTGGTGGCGGTGACCGCAACTGACGGGGCGACGTTTTGGACCGCGTAAACGAACTCGGCCGTTGCAGCTCCGTCGTTGTCTGAGTCGTTGACGAATTGTTTCCAGTGAATGGGCTTTCCTTCGCAGTTGTTGGGAATTGCCTTAGAAACGTTGGCCCACTGCGGATTGGCTGAGAATGCTTGAACCGAGTCGTTGACGAATGCGCCGTCCGAAGCGCAGGTTGTGCCGTTCCAGGAAAAAATGAAGGTTGAAAGCGCAGTGTCATCGGCCCAGTAAGCGGCGTGCTCTACTTGGCCGCCCGGGAGTGGAGCGGAGTCGTTGGCTTGTTCATTGGAAGAAAACGGGGGTAAATTGCCGGGCAGTATTTCGAACGCTGATTCCGGCGAGTCCTGCGGTGAAATGCCGGCTACCGTGGAGTTGTAAAGCACGTTGTAGCGCCATTTTCCAGCAGTTGTTCCGGCAACCAACGACCACGAGGCATAGGCAATTGCGCCGGGCTCAATTAACGAAACGTATTGAGGTTGGCTGCCCGAAGAGAGGCGGGCCGGGTTTCCAGAAAGGGGAATAAGTGCATCTATGGCGGCAGTCGCGTTGTATCTTGGCCAGAGCTGGGAGTTTATACAGCGATATGCGGGTGAAGCGGAACAGGAAAGTGAGCAGTTGACGTTCCCCAGCGCGCTGCCGGTAGAGGCGGAAAACTCGCCGGAAACTAGGGATATTGATGGCGTGTTTGCATGCCCTCGAATGGCGGCGTCGGCTCCGTCGACCGAAGAGACTTGGCTGTCGTCAGACGTAACTAATAAGTCCCAGTAACGGGTTACCCCGCCAGGAGCCGCATCGGCATAAGTGACGTTGGCGGTTATTGGCGAAAACGAGAGGTCGCAGGTTCCTGAAGACCCGGTCCAGCATTGCTGTTGCTGGGCATTGGTTCCCAAGTCAAGCTTGATTTGGGTAATGGGCGTGATGGCGGCAGAGGGCGCTGCCCCGGAGTCGTCAGTACGGACAGTCATTGTGTCGGTTCCGCACGACGCGTTTGCGTTGGAGGGGGCGGTGCAGGAAACGGTTGCCGAGAGCAGTATCTGGTCGTAAAACGAAACGTCCTGGGTGGCTGATGGGTTTTGCGAGGGGGAGCCTAATACTCCTGAGAAGATTCTGAGTTGGCTCTGTGTGCTGTAGGTTGTCGACGACGGCGAAGAGGCGTTGGCTTTGCAGCGCAGGTTATAGGTTGAATTATATCTCCCCTGCACTTGCCATGCGGCGGAACAGGATACCCCTGTTCCGCAGTAGAACAGGGCGGACTGGTTCACTGTGATTCTCGCGCTTGAAACTGCGTCTTGCCAGGAGCCGGAGTCGTCCGACTGGAGAGCAACTCCGAACCCTTCGCAGTCGCCGCCGGTGCATGATGCCAAGCACTGCGCCGTCGCGTTGTCGTTAGGGTTGTTCTTTCCGATGTCCAGGTCGGACTGGTTTGAGAATGAAGGCGTTCCCAGAACTGCAGGTGTAGTGAGGAACAGCGAAACGTCGTCCCAATAGTTCTGGACGTTGGGTCTTGGAGACGCTGCGGTTTCCACGTAGTTGTACAGGATTAGCTGGTATGTGCCTGCTGTTGAAAAATTTCCAACGCCTATTGCGACTTCGGCGTTCGTATAGGCGGAGTCGGTAGCCGTAGAGGACCTTGTAAAGAGAAGCTCTTTGAAACCGCCGGGCTTCACGAGATAGACGCGGATTGTGTTGGCGGTCGGCGCGGCGGAGGACCACGGCTGCCTGGAGGAAAAAAGGGCTTTTGCTGAAGTCGGCGTTGTTCCATCCCAGTACGACCCGCCGTTGGTCAGGTTTCCGTTGGCAGTGTAGGCGGCTTTGTTGGACCGATCGTTTGCCTCAAAATACCACGCTCCTGGGTCGTAGTTGCCTCCGCTGGCGACAAAGTTTGAAGCCGCAATGTTGCCGGAATCCGTTTCGGCGTAAGCCCAACCGGTTGAAGCGCCGCCGGTAAAGTTGCCATTGAGCACCAGGTTGGCTGCCGTAGAGAACTGCGGCAGGAACAAGACGAACGCCAGGAGGGTTCTGGAGAGTGTTTTAGAAGGCACGAAATAAAAGAAACGGTTTCTGGTTAAAAATAGTGAGCCGGGAAGGGAAAAAGAAAAAGAAAGGGGAAAAAAGAAAAAAAGAGGCTGAAGCTAATCTTCAGCCCAGGTCGTACCAGATGTCGTAGTTCGTGAAAGACGCGGTCTTGGGGACCACCACCTGATAGAGCGTGGTGCCGAAGCCGTTGGTCGACGCGACTTGTTTCATGTCGACGCAGAGGCCGAAGTTCGTGTTGGGGTCGGCCGCGCTGTCCTTGAAGAGGCCGACGGTGTACTCGTCGGTAGTGTTCAGGTAGTACGTGCTGGCGACTCCGCACACGGTCATCTGGTTTGCGAAGTGGTTTGCGGACGCATACCAGCCGGTGAGGGAAAAGTTGCCGTCGGTTGCCGGCGCGCTGGGCGACGCGGCGAGGAAGGGCTGGGTCGGCGTGGCGCCGTTCTTCAAGAAATACAGCTTGCCCGTGTTCACCGCCTTGCTGTACATCACGTTGCCGGCGGTCGTTTCGTTCCTGACCTGCATCGACACGTTGCCGTAGAAGCCTACGTATTGCTGCATGCGGCCGGTTACGTCCTGGTTTGCGCATGTGCCGTAGTCTGCCGGCGTTGCCACGTTGGTGGTGTCCGACGACACGGCCGCGGCCACTACTAAAGACGCCATTGAAAGCAACATCACTGCTGCAATCGCTGGACGCCACGGATTCCTTACCATAGCAATCAATCCTCTGTGAACTTTTTTATTGGTGGGTTATCGCAACTGTCCTGCAAGACTGGCTTGTCCGCCGAAACACTGCTTGCTGTCAATCACGAAAGGGTAGTATATAAACTTTTTTCAAAAAAAAGCGGGGAACGTTGCGTTTTCCTGCCGTTTAAAGGCGCAGAAAAGGCGTTTTTGCCGGATTGGCGCCGAATAGTGGAAGAGGGGATATAAAAGCAGCCGAAGCCCGTTTCGACGCAAAGCGATTGGCGGTTTTTCACGCGGGTTTTTTGAATACCCATTGCCAGGGATTGAACCCGTGTTCGAGGGCGGGTTGTTGAATCGGGACTTGGGCTGGCGCTTGTTGTTTTTGTGCGGCCGCGGGAGTTTCCGCCGCTTGTTTTTTGGCGGCCTGGATTGATTGGCGGATTTGCTCGGCGAGCGCGGGAATCGTGGAGCCGCTTTGCGTTTGCTGCGGGGGGCTTGGTTGTAGCGGCGGTTGCAAAACTGGTTGTGCTTGAAGCGGCTGGCTCTGCGCTGGCTGTTGGGCTGGCGCGGGCGATGCTGCCGGAATTGCGGATTCCTGCGTATATTGCGCGTCCGGTTGTTGGTCTGCCGGCTGGGGCTGCGGGTTTTGAGGCTGTTCTGCAACTGCGGTCGGCTGGACGGGTTGTTGCGCGGAAGGCTGGGGTTGTTGGACGCCTTGGGCAGGTGGAAGCGATTGAACAGGGGAGTCCCGTTGCGCAATTGGTGTTTGCATCAGGGCTTGCGGAGCCGCGGTTTGTTCTGTTGAATCGTTTGGCTGGGGCGTTTGCATCGGCGGTTGTTGCGCTGCGGGTTGTTGGGGTTGCTGCGGGTCTTGGGAATGCTGTTGTGCAGGGGCTTGTTCTGCCGATTGTTCATCTTGGGCTGCTGGCTGCGGGGGATATTGCGGGAGTTGCTGTGGTTGAGATGGTTGCTGGGCTGGTGCTTGTTGCGCCGAGGCTTCGGCGTCTTCCATTTTTTTCCTCAGCGCGCCGGCAAAGGCGGCGTGGATGCTGTCGGTCATGAGGGCGGTGCGCGTGTCTGAGGAAATGTCGCCGCGCTTTATTTTGTCGTATTCTATGCGGAGCTGCGAGTCGAGCTGTGCGAGGCGGTGAAGGTTGGCGGCCTTGACGAGTTCGTAGTCCTTGGGGGAAATGCTCTTGGCCGAGAAGTCTTCCTCGTTTTGTTCCAGCAGAGTTTCGACGTCCTGCTTCTGGGCCATGAGTTCCTTTACCTGCGCCGGCCATTCGCGCTGTTTCTGGACCAGGAGGGTTTTCGCAGAGGCTTCGGACACCGTGGTCTGGATTTTTTCCATTTCCTTTCGCAGGTCCCCGGCTTCCTGCTTGGAGAGGTAGTCGTCGAACTTGGAGTTAAGCGAGTCCATTGCGCGGCCAAGTTCCTTGACTGACTCGTTGAGCGAGTCCTGCCTGCCCGAGTATATGGTGAATTCTTCGAGGCGCTTGTTGAGTTCGACGAAGGTGCGGCCCACGTCTTCGGAGAGCCTTTCGGTCTGCGCCACGCGGGAATCCACCTGGGAGAGCTTTTCGCCTAGTTCCTGGTTGACGCGGGAGATGTTGGACAGGCTGCCTATCTGGTCCAGCGCCTGTTTCGTCGCCAGGGTGCGCTGGGCGAGGTCGTCGGCCTTGGCTTCGAGTTTTTCTATTTTCATATTGGACTGCTGCAGCTGCTGGTCGCGCTTGTCGAGCTCCTTGAGGAAGCGCTGGGGTTCGAGGTCCTGGACCATCTGCACGTATTGCTCGAGCTTGGCTTCCATTGCCTTCGCCGCCGCTTCGCGCTGGAAAACCATGGACCTGACTTCGCCCATTCCTTCCATTACGTGGCCCATGCGCTCGTCGCCGGCGTTCTTGGATTCCGACATTAGGTCGAGTTTGGCCTTGACTTTTTCCAGTTCGATTTCAACTCTGGCCAACGCGTCCTCGCTTGGCGACTCTTTCGGCGAGACGGATGCCCCATCCCCTTGAGACTGGATGGATTGGGTTCCGCCGCCGAAGAGCCTGTTCAGAAAGCCAACATCTTGTATTGGCGCCGGCTGAAACGGTTCGGGAACCTGCTGGCCCGGACCTTGCGGGGGCGCTTGTGGCAGGGATTGCGGGATTTGAGGGGGCGCCTGGGAAAACTGCTGGGCCGAATCCGAAAATTGCTGCGGGGGTTGTTCGGCAGGCTGGCTTGCTGGTTGCGGGTTTGGGGGCTGCTGCGGGGGATTTTGCTGGGTTTGGGTTTGTTGGGCCGGTTGCTGCGCCGTGGAAGGGGATGGCGCCTGCGGGCTTTCAACGGGAGGCATGGGCTTTTCCAGTTCCTCAAGCGAGTCGTGCTTGCGGCCGTGGTGCGCGTGTGGTGCCTGCGCTTCGCCGGCGGCCTTGCTGGAATGGTGGTGTTCGCGCGCGTGCGGCGACTGCGCGTGCGGAGCTTCTGCAACTGAAGCCGGCTGGGATTGCTGCAGTTGCTGCGGTTGAGATGGTTGCTGGGCCGGAACTTGTTGGTTTGGTTGTTGGGTCTTTTCGACCGGCTGGGCTGGTAAAGCTGCCGACTGCGCATTTTGCTGCGGGGGCTGCTCCGTGGCTGGCGCGGGTTGTGTTGCCGGTTGTGGCGGTGGTTGCTCCTGTTTTGGAAGCGGCTGGTTGTTCGGGCCGCTGCCTTGCGCGGGGTCTTGGGCGAGAATTTCGGAAGATGCCTGGGGGACGAGGGTGCCGCGGAATTCTGTGGTCTGGCCCGGCTTTGCAAGTTCTTCCGCGCGTTTTTCGAACTTGGCCTGGAGTTCCGCGAGGTGCTGTTCGTCTTTTGATTTTGAAACGGGCGCTTGGGTTTGCTGGCTGGGAAAAGGCTGTTTAGAAGTCTCTTGGGGTTGCGGGCTTGGCTGCGCAGCGCGCGCCTTTTTGAGTTCGAGGACCGCGTCCTCGTTCTTCTTGAGGTTGAGGGACTTGATTATTGGGTGGGTTTCTTTCGCAGCCGCTTTGTGGTCCTGCCCTGGTTTTTGTCCGAGCTTGTCCATCATGTCTGCGAACGACCGGCCCTGGGCGGTTGGTTTGTCGGCCGAAAACTGCCTTGCGCGGGAATGCGGAGCGCGGATTTCCTGAATCGGGGCTTCTTCAGGCCGTCCTGGGAACAGGGGAGCGAACGGGTCTGACGAGAGGACCTCCTCGGGCTGCTGCGCCGCCGGGGAAAAGACATTGTAGGAAGCCGGCGCGGCGGTTGAAGCCGAGGCCTTTTGCGGAACCGGGGAGACGAAGTGGTCGGAGTAGAAGCCGTGGTGTTTGAGCATGTTGCGGACTCTTTTCAGCTTGCGCGAGTTCTCGGCCTTCAGTTCGCGGTAGGCTTCCTCGGAAACCGTGCCGGAATCGTAGCTTTCCTCAAGGAACGACAGCATTGCCTCTATGTCGTGCAGCGACTTCACCAGGGACGCCGGGTCCTCTTCCGCAAGCGCCGGTTCCTGCGGCGCCTGGGGGACCTGTTGTACTTGCTGGGGAATGAGGACGTGCGTGATTGGAATCGCTTGGGGGGCTATCGGCTGCGAGTATGCGGGCTGCGACTGCGGAGTTTGCTGGGGTTGGGAGGGGAATTGCTGGGGCTGTTGCTGCGGCGCATATTGCGGTTGCTGGAATTGCTGCGGGCATTGCGGCGGCTGTTGGGGGGAAATTTGTTGGGTCTGAGATTGTGGCTGCGGGTACTGCGCAGGTGAAGAAAATTGTGGGAGTGGTTGCTGGACGGGATATTGGGGCTGCGAGACGGGTTGCTGGAACTGCACGCCCGGCTGTTGCTGCGGCGAATACTGCTGGGGCGCCTGGGAAAATTGCTGGGCCGGCTGCTGGCCTTGGAACTGCGGATTTTGGAACGGCGCCTGCGGGTATTGTTGGGTTGCTGGTTGCGAAAAGGACTGTGCTTGGGAATATTGCTGGGTGCTTTGCGGATTCTGGGGCGTGTTTTGTTGCGTGGGGGGCTGCGGCTGGATTAGTTGCTGGGAAAGCTTGCTGGCGTCGGGTCGTTCGGACGCGGCGGGCGCGGATTTTTCCAGGGCGACCACCGAGCCGGTGCGCTTGAGCTGGGCGAGCTTCTTGAGCGTCTCGCCCTTTACTTCGAAATAGCTTTCGTCCGAAATCATGCCCGCGGCATAGGACGATTCAAGGAAAGAGAGCTGGGCCTGCAGCGCGTCGAGGGTGACGGGTTTCGGCGGCGTGGAATTGGACTTGTCGTTGGGCCCGATTTCCAGCACTATTTTTTCGTTTTCAGCCACGAGACTCGAAGTCCTCCTTCACGCCCAAGTAATACCCTCCCGGTTTTTTAAAACGCTTTGGCTCGTTTAACTGCCTGGGCGCGAAAGCCGAAGCGTCCCTCTACGCAAGGGGTGCGCCGCGGTTGTCACCGGCTCTGGCGCAGTTCCTCTGCAAACGCCTCCGATGCCGGCGGCCCGAAACAAAAGCGCGCGATTTTCGAGAGGAACAGGCCGTCGGCGGCCGCGCCTTCCAGCGCGCGCGTCCGGTCCTCGAGTGCCAGCGCCGCGGCTATTATCGGCAGCGGCGCAAAAGACGCCAGGCTTTCCGGCTTTTCCGCCTCCAGCCTCGCGCGGATGGCCTTGAGGCCGCGGTTGACCAGGGGCTTGGAAAGCGAGCGCTCCGAGTTTGTCAAAAACGGCGCGGCGAAGAACAACAGGCAGGAAAAAAAGCGCGCCTGTGTTTCCGGCACCGGGAAAAAGGAAGGCAGCGATTCGCGGAACGACTTGAAGGCCGCGGTCTGGGCTTGAGCTGGTTGGACGCCTGACGAACCTGGCGATGTTGCGGCGGCCAAAGGCCCAAAGGCCCCGGGCTCCGGCACCTCCGAACCGGCCGCGGCTGCCGGCGGATTAGGGCCTTCCGGTTGGGCCTGCTCCCCTGCTTTGGCGGCGCCGCTTTTTCCGTTCGGCTGGCCGGGAGCTGACGGAGTACAGAGGAACAGGCTGGCGACCTGTTGTTTTTCCGCGGCCGACAGCGGTATTTGGCGGCTGTCGAATTCCTGGAAAAGCGGGAGCATGGTCGCCGAATATTTTGGCCACTTCTTTGCGCCGGCCGTTTTTTCAAGGAAGCCCAGCGAAAGCAACTCATTCACCGTTGCCGACGCCCGTCCGGTATTCGGCTTGCCGCCGTAGATTCCCGAATAGATCTCGGTTATCGAAAGGGCGGAGCCGAAGCAAAGCGAATACACCCGCGACGGCGCCCCCTGGCCCGCAGCGAGAAAAACAGGCTTTTCACGGCGCAATTCCAATCCCAAACAATACATACCGTTTTGGTATATTAATCCGGGGGGTTTGGAGGAAGAAGCGATTTGCGAGTAAAGTGGGGTTTTGGGGCGTTTTGGCGGGCGACGGCTGTTGGCACTGGCGTGTTTGAAAACCGTTTAGACAGTTGTCTAAAGCGCAGGCCGGCAGCGACGCGGCCGAACTGGCTGCAGGTGGAGTGCCCGACGGAGGGCCCGCGGGACAACCGAAATTCCACGATCGGGTCAGACCGTGCCTTCGTCGAGTTTGAGGGCCTTTACCACGAAGAGCCCTCCGGCGAATTCTATTATTCCTTGGAAGACGTGGAGCGCAATAAGCACTCCGGGCGGATAGTTGAATATTGCCTGTTCAGGGGACTGGGCCATAACGGAGGGAATTATGAAAAGATAGTTGGCGCCAAGCATTATGACTGCGCGGAGGACGAGGGCAACGCAGAGAAGGCTGCCGAGGGTTTTCCAGTCGGTAAAGGCGTGGCCCGCCACGATGTCGTCGCCGACTTCGCGGTTCCAGAAAAGGGCCACGAGCAGGCCCGTCAGGCCCACTGCCGCCACGGGCACCATTCCCAACAGGGACAGGGCGCTAGACTTTCCCAATTCTGAAAAATGGATGAAAACGACGATGAAAGCCACGGCCCCCAGAACCGCGGCCGCCGCCGTGGTTGCCAGCGCCAAATACTTCCTCATACTGAGCGTGGGCTGCCGGCTCGACATGGCCGCGCACACTTGGAGCACCAAAAGAGAATAGGCTGCGGGAACCAACAGCATCGCCAGCGTCGCGGTGAACTTTACCAGCGCCACTAACGAGTTGGTGGAGAAAAAAGCGATTGCCGCGCCGGCCACCAGGACGGCAAACGCGGCGTCGAAACCGAAGACGATGAACGCCACTACGGCGGGGACGCCGGTCAGGTCTATCGTGCATTGCTCGCAGAACGAAACGCCCAGGAAGGAACGGAAGGCGAAACACAAGGCAGACAGAACCGCCAAGCCGGCGAGATAAGGCGCGTTTTTCCGGTCAATCATTTCCCCTAAATCCCCTCCTGCCTGTTGCCGAAGCTAAGACCCCAAAAGTGGAACGGAAAGCCGGAGTTTAAATGTATTGCCTTGCGCCGGTTTTTCTCAGAACTGCGGGCATTTGTGCCAAAGCCAGGCCGGTTTGGAACCCGTGGCATGTGGGTGGGGGCCCGGCAAGGCGCCCGTTTTTTGCTCTTTTTCTCATTTGTACGAGAAGTTCTTGAGGCGCGCTTCGAGGGATTCGGCGTAGGTGTCGGCCATCCTGTACGCGCCTTGCTTGAGCTTGTCGGACGCTATGTTGAGTTCGAGCTCGGCGTCGTAG
>CAYVQS010000002.1:17085-23082 GCA_964453195.1 Microcaldota archaeon
CCGGGCCTTCATCGCCGAAAGCGTTTGCTTGATTGCGTTGAGGCGCTTTTGCGTGTTGGAGTATTGCGTCAGTTCCTGTTCGGACATCGACGTGGTGGAGTGGAGCAGGGGGCGGAAGTTTACGAACCAGGGCTTGCCGTCGTTGTACTCGGCGTTCTGGAACAGGCCGGTTCCGATGGTGAGCTTGGTCACGCGGGAAGCGAATTCCACGCCGTACTTGGTTTTGACGCGGCCGATGTCGCCTTCGTAGCGGGTGCGCAGCTGGATTTCGTTGGCTATGTTCGCCCTTACCGCGCCTTTGAAGTCCAGCAGAACCTGGGAAATCATGAAGATGCCGAAGCCCCACTTGCGGAATTCGCGGCATCCGCGCTCGAGCGAAGTGTAGGCGCCCTTGCCTCCGTACTTGGGCAGGAGGCGGTGGACTTCGTCGTAGACGAGGAGCGCCTTGATTTCGCGCGATTCCTGGGGCCGCATTGCGAATATGGATTCGATCGAGCGGCGGACGAAGCCGTCGAGCTGTTCTGGCGGCAGCCGGTTGAGGACGAACACGGTCATTTCGCCGCCCTTGAGGTGGTCTGCTATGTTGACGGGCATGTTGGGGTCTTCTACGAGGATGACGTTGACCTTGAAGCCGCGCGCGTCGGCTGGGCGCAGGCCGAACTGGGGATAAAGCTGCATCATTGCCGGGTCGGTGTTGGGCTTCATGAAGCCGGTCCACTGGGCCGTGGGGTCGAAGACTATCACGGGAACGTTGCGCTTGAGGAGCTCTTCGGCGACGACCTGGGCGGACACGGATTTTCCGGAGCCCGTTCCTCCCGCGGCGATGGAGTGGGTGGTGAGCTTGTCGATGTCGAGGAACGCCGGAGTCGAGGACTCTGCTATTTTTCCCACCGGTATCGAGCGAGGGCCGGACGCGGGGAGTTTCTTGAAGTCGAGCGGGAAGACGTAACGGGCCGAGCGGCGGATGCGCTCCATATAGGACTGGTAGACGCGCCTGCCAACCACGCCGACTGCGGCGAGGGCGGAAAGCAGGTAGGTGATCCAGCTGTTGGCCACTGCGCCGATTACGCGGCCGGTGAGCGGCACGCCCTGGACAGAGAAGGACGACACTGCCAGCGCCGATTTTTCGTTTCCGTAGGACGCTTCTGCGGACAGCATGTATTTTCCGTCGGGAAGGTCCGCGGGAAGGTCGAACGAAACGACTTGGGTGGACGCGTCTTCGACGTCCATTTGCTGGGAATCGGACAGCACGACGTCTTCGGTGTCGAAGTTCCTTATGGTGTAGGAAATAGAGACGGTGCCGATGGACGCGGCTTCTCCGACGTTAATCACGGTCATTTCCGCCCTTATTTTCTGGCCGGGCTCGGCGGTGGCCGACAGGAGCTTGAGCCTGACGTCTGCAAGGGGCTGGGGCGGCCGCTGCACTTTTATGGTGATTGGCGTACGATGCGTGAAGTTGTCTCCCGAAACCACCACGTCGCCGGTGTACACTCCGTCGGCAGTGGAGCCGGAAGTGTTGACGGTGACGAGTATGGACTCGGTCGAGCGGGCATCCACGGTGATTGTCTTGGAGGCCGCGGAAACAATGCTTCCGGCGGTTCCGTCCACGCGTATGGACGCGTCGAAGGCCTTGTCCTGGTCGTTGGCGATTTCAATCGACTGGACCGTGGATTCTCCTGGCCGCAGCGTGAGATAGATTATGCTGGAGCGGATTTGGACGAGCCTGCTCATCGAAGACGGCACAGGAGTCGGCGTGGCCGATGCGCCGCCGGTTCCTTTCCCGACGCCAGAGCCGGCGCCGCCTCCGCCTCCGGAACCTACACCGCTTCCTGCGCCCGAACCCGCGCCTGCTCCCGACCCGCTTCCGCCGCCTCCGCCTCCGGTGCTGGTCGCGGACGGGGCCGGCGCGGGGCAGTCGGACGGGCAGACGGAATTGCTTTCGCCGAATGCCGACTCGCAGGCGCCGTTGCCACACACGTAGTGCGCCAGTGCATATGCCTGGGAAAGGTTGGTCACCGAGACCGAGACGGTGGTGTTGGCCGGCGAAAGCGTGCCGCCGAGCCTGGTCCAGTTGGACGCGCACCGCGTGTAGCGGGTCCAGTTGGAGCACGCATAGATGCCAAGCGCATTCTGCGAGACGCCGGAATAGGCAGAGTAGTTGAACGAGACGGTTGCCGACGAGTAGCGCAGGGCGGTTTCCAGCCAGAGGCCCTCGAACACGCCGGTCGACGAATTGCCGATGCGCGAGGACGGAATGCTGCCGAAGACGAGGGAATTGTTGTAGGCTTCGGAGTACAGGGGCGCGTTGTAGAGCGTGGCGCGCTGCTTGAAGACGTCGGCGGAAATGGTATGGTTGCCGGCGTAGACCGTCTGGTTGTATCCTCCGGCCGCGCCGGAGGAGAAGGAATACGTCTGCGCGCCGGAAGCGTCGTTGAACTTGAAGGAGACCGGCGCAACCGGCTTGAGGGCGTTCTCCTCGTCCTTGGACGTTCCGAAGAACGAGACCGAAGTCTGGGTGCGGAACGCCGCGGACGTTGAATTGCAGTTGCCCGAGGCGTCGCAGGCGCGGACGAACACGGAATAGTTGCCGTTGAGCGAAGTGTTGGAGAACGTCGCCCTGTAGCGGTAGAGCGACGTGGAGTTGGAGACCGGCACGGGAACGACGGACTGGTTTGCGCCGGCGGGGGCGGTGACGTTGACGTAGACGCCCTGCAACACGCCGTCCTCTGAGACGTTGATGTCTATGGCCTCGCTTTCGCCGGCGGCAAGGGACGGCTGGGCGTAGATGGAAAGCCCCGGCGCGACCTGGTCAAAGTAGTGGATTGCCGATTGTTGCGTGGAAGCCGCGGCCAGGTTCAGGAGAGAATAGTTGGCCAAGACCGTCAGGTCGTAGGTGCGGCCTACCGACGCGTTGGGCGCGGAAAAGACCAGGCCCCACAACCCGGTTGAATTGGAGTAAGCCGCCGAATGAACCACTGCGGCGTAGTCCTGGCCCGAATCGCCAAGCTTGGCCTGGAAGGAAATGTTCTGGGCAATGTCCGTGCCTGCGTATTTTGCGCTGACGTTGGCAAAAATCATCTGCGTCGCGTTGACGTTCAGCAGCGGCGAAGACGAGTTGGGCGAAACTATTTGCAGGAAAAGAGGCTGGACCGTAAGGTTGATGAGGGAATAGCGCGCCGACGGCTGGGCGGTCGAGTTGTAGATTGACAGGTTGCCGAACAGGACGGTGACGTTGTTGACGCTGGGCGCGGAATAGTTTATTCCCACTGCCGCTTGTTGGCCGAAAACCACGTAGAGCTGCGACTGGTTGAGCGACAAATAGGAACCGAAGGAAGAGTCGTTGAGGAGAAGTAGGGATATGGAAAGGGGCGCGTCCTCGTTGCCGGTGTTGTTAACCAGTATTGTCCCCACTGTGCCGGACGAGCCGCGCATTACTTCCCTTTCCATATAAGCAGTCTGGGTCCAGTTCATTCCCGACGGGACCATTATCGAAAGATTAATCGCGTCCGATGCTCCTCCGGACGCGTTTACGACTATTGTGCCGTAGTACACGTCTGCCGCGGTGTTTGCCGGAACGTAGATGGCGATTGTCTGGTTACGGGCCGAGAACGCGGGAATGGACTGGGTGGTGGGCGAGAAGTAGGAGACGAACGTGCAGGCTTGCCCGGAAACGCAGTAGGAACGGACGTTGGAAAGGTCGGCGTTGCCGGCGGCCGCGATGTCAAACGAGGCCGTAGGCGAAGTGTCGGAATAGGCGATTATTGAAACGTTTTGCTGGACCGCGTCGAGCAGCGCGTTTTGCAGGACGACGGCAGCTATTGCCTGCAGGGCCGACGAACTGGCGCCGTCGGCGTTGGTCCAGTTGGCGAAGATTGCAAGCTCGACCGTTCCTGACGGGGTGGTGTTGGAGGCCGAAACAATCGCCCTGGCGGGATATGTCGCGCCCTTGGCCAGCACGCCGTCAAACGACTGGTTGAACGAGATTGAAAAGTTGCCGGTGGCGTTGGACGAGAGCGAAAGATTGTATGCGCGGGCGGGACCGGTGTTTTGGAACGCGAGTTCAAGGGAGTAGGACGCGCCGGTCGTGGAATTGACTCCGAGCAGGATTGCCTGGGAGGAGTTGGCGGTGGCGGATATTCCGGCTTGTTGCGTGGAATTGATTTGCATTGGTGCCGAGCAGTTGGCGAGGCCTGCAGAGTCGTTGGCGCAGATTGAAACGTCGTAGATGCCGGAAAGCGGGAGCGTGAACGACGTGTTGTAGAACGAGCCTGCCTTGGCCATGGAAGAGTTGAAGGAGGAGGGGCCGGACGCTGATGCCCAGACCGAGGACACGGCGAAGTTGTCTGTGGCCGCGGCGGAAATGGAAACGGCTTCGAACGCGGTTTCGACCGTCGATGCGTTGGCCGATGCCGACTCGATTTGCGGCGGGGGGTCGGAGACTACTAGGGAGAAGGAAATTGGCTGTTGGGCGGGGGGGGCGTTGGCGGTCATCAGCGTGATTTCGCCGTCGTAGGAATCGGCGGGAGTGGACGCGGGAATGGAGTAGGAGAGCGTGACGTTGAAGACGGAGGAGCGGTTGAGGCTGAAGGCCGAGGGCGAAATGGTCACGAAGGGGGCTGCGGTGCCGGAGACGTAGGCGTTGAAGTCTAGCGCGACTACGCCGAGGTTGGTGACGTTGATTTCGGCGAACGCTGTTGAGGCATTCTGGCCCGCGGTGACGTTGCCGATGGAAGCGGGGACCGCGTACCACGTGCCGTTTGCAGGAACGGTGATGTTGAGGAGCACGTCGTCATATCCGGCGTTGGAGGACTGGGCGCGCAATACCGTCCAGTAATGGCCCGGCGCCTGGCCCATGGGGACAAAGACCGTGACGTTTACCGACAGGTTGGAGCCCGCCGAAAGCATTCCGGTCGAAGCGGGGAAAAGCGAAAGAACGCAGGTTGGGCAGCTGGTCGCAAGGTTGCCTCCCACCGGGGCGACGTCTACGTTGAAGAGGGGCGCGTTGCCCGCGGAATATATCGTGAGGTTGCCCGCCTGCCGGGAGGTCGCGTGCTCGATTGTCTTTTCCAGGACGGTTTCAAGCGCGTCAATCACGGGATGGGATTGGACGTTGACGAAGGAGGAATTGAGGGCTGCTGCCGGCGTCCTGTCCGGGTTCGACCAGTTGGCCGCTGCGTAGACGTAGATTCCCTGGGCGGGCGTGGCGGCCAGCACGGTGGCGCGGACTGCCCAGAGGCAGGACTGGCCGGGAAGGACGCGGCCGCATTGCTTGAAGGACTCGTTGTAGGAAACGCGGCCCGAGGAAGAGTCGTAGACCGAAAGGTTGGAATAGTTGGAGGGCGCGGGGCCGGTGACGGTGTAGTTTATTGCGTAGTCCACGAAATAGCCGTCGGTCTGGTTGATTCCGGTGGCGGTAAGCGAAACGGGGGCGATGCCGAGGGAGGCGTTGGTGGTGCCGTATACTTGGAACACTCCGGCGGAGGTGGAGTTGTAGTTGGATTCGGGCGGCAGGTCGAAGGCCGAGATGGTTGCGTTGAACGTTCCCCCTACGGGCGGAATGAAGACGTAGTAGTAGAGCGCGCCAGATTGCTGCATCGTGTCGTCCGAGATTGTGCCGTTGGGCCAGCCGATTGACACCCAGGCGGCGGAAACGCCGGTGTCGTCGTAGGCATAGGCGGAAATGTTGGTGGAGTTCTAGTTGGCTTCGAGGCCAGCCGAAGGCGTGAGGGAAACGTTTTCAAACCACGGCGGCTTCGTGTCCTTGACTGTCACTGTCGAGGTAGACGAGTTTGCCTGGGCGCTGTAGTGCTTGGGCTGGTCGTCGGAAATTTCGCAGCGGAAGTGGTATGCGCCCTTTACCGGCGGAATGAACAGGTGCTGGACCAGGCCGGAGGAATTGGTCGTAAGGTTGGCTAGGGGCTCGAACGCCCCGGCCTGGGAAGAGTCTCCGGAGAAGTTGTAGTAGAGGCTCGCGTTGTAGTCCGGAACCGGGGCCCC
>CAYVQS010000003.1:0-10249 GCA_964453195.1 Microcaldota archaeon
AGCTGGTGCAAAATCCGTTCAACAAGTCGAAATCCATCCTCGTCGTTGCGGGGATGAAGCAGGCGGCGACGCGCGTCGCCATTTTGGCTCTCCTGAAGAAGCGGGAGGAAATCGAGAAGGGCAACCTGCACGACTCGTCGAAGCTTGCCAAGGTGGTGCAGGGCTTCGACGCCGACGCCGACGGCATAGTGGACTCGGTGGAAATCCTGGAATAGCGCCTGCCCGCGCTTCGGGGATATTTTAATAGCCTCGGCCGTTGTCTGTATTCTTGTTGTAAAATGGGCAGTTGCCGAACAAAATCCCAGGCCGCGTTGGAGTACATCTACTTGCTGGGCCTGGTCATGCTCGTCTCGATTTCCGTCGTATTGATGATGCGGTTCTTCGGCTTCAGCATTCCGGTCGGCAGCGCGATGGGCACGGCGTCTTCGCTTTCCTGCGTGCCTACCGACCGCGGCACCAACACGGCGGGCCTAATCGCGTCGTGGCACCTTGACGAAAGCTCGGGCGGCTCGATTATCGACTCTTCGGGCAACGGGAACACGGGCACGCTGGTCAACGGCCCCACGTGGGTCGACGGAGTCCACGGCCCCGCATTGCAGTTCGACGGAAACAACGACTACCTGAGCGTAGGCACAAGCGGGTCGCTCGACGACCCCGCGTCGTATCCTTCCGGCTCGCTTTCCCTGTTGTTCTGGTTCAAGCCGGAGACCAGCCCGGGCGACGAGGGCATTTTGGAGCAGGACGGCCAGAACTACGGCGGCTTCAAGGTGCGTTTCATTAGCCAGGGCGGAAGCACGTTCCTGCGCATAACGATGTTCAACGGCACGGGCGGGAACGGCGTGCAGCCCCAGAACCTCGACACCAACGTCACGTTCCAGTACGACACTTGGTATCACGTGGCCATGGTGTACGACCACGCCCTCCAGGTACGGCGCTGGTACGTCAACGGCGAAAACGCCGGCGAACAGACGACCACCGGCATCTATTCTCCCTCTACCGACCCCGCGGTGGATGGCGTCAAGATAGGCAAGTGGAGCAACACCCGCAACTTCCAGGGCGTGCTCGACGACGTCAAGATATATTCCCGCGCACTGGCGCGCGACGAGCTTTTGGCCGACATGACCTGCCTGCCCCTGAAGACCTAAACTGCCTGTTCGGTCCTTTGCGTTATTGTGGTTTCCTTGCCAAAGCTTCCTTCGATTGCGGTCTGGGACGCGACCGCCGCGTGCCCGATGAAGTGCGAGTTCTGCTTCGGCCCCACGGCCGCGGACAGGCCCGCAGACCTTTCCACCGCAGCCGCAAAGAAACTCATCGATTCCCTCGTCGCCTCCAGGGGAGTAAAGACGCTCATCTTTTCCGGCGGCGACCCCCTTTCGCGCGCCGACTGCCTTGCGCTGATAAGACACGCCAAGAAGCGGGGCCTGAAGACCGTGCTTCACACCACCGGCCTCCTCGTCACTCCGAAATTCCTTTCCGGAGCGTCCGGCCATCTTGACCGCCTGAACCTGCCGCTTGACGGCTCCGCCGCCGACAACCTGAAGATGCGCAGGAACCCGCGCCACTATGCAATAGTGTCTTCGCTGCTGGAGACGCTTTCCAGGCAAAACCGCATCAAACTAAGCGTCACCACGGTGGTTTCGAAGGCCAACCGCGGCGCCGTTGTTTTTCTCGCCAATTACCTGCGGAAGTTCCGGCTGGAAAAATGGTTCGTCTACCAGTTCCGCGCCAAGGGCAGGGGGGCGGCGCACGCCCGCAAGTTCGAAATCCCGCTGCGCGAATTCAATTCTTTGGAGAAAAAGGCGCGCAAAATCCTGTCGAAATCCGCGCATCCGAAGAGCGTGGTGTTCAAGGAGGCCGCGCACGACTCCTTCGACGACTCCTATTTCCTCGTCTCGAACGCGGGAAAAATCTCTTCGTCGCGCGAAACGGTTTTCGCCGGCCAACCCCCGGTTTCGGCAAAACGTTAAAATTGCCCCGCGCCCTCCTTTTCTTTCCATGGACTTCAAGGGGCGGCTGCGTTTTCTGCGGCGGGCGCAGGTGAGCACGGAGTACCTGATAATGGCGGCCGTGGTCCTGGTCGTCGTCCTCGTCGCCTTCACGGCAGTCGGCGGCTTCCCGTCGCTTGCCATAAACTTTTCCGAGCGCCAGAACGCGCAGTACTGGCAGGCCGCCGAAGTCTCGCTTTCCGGCCCCATCCTGCAGTCGAACCGCGCAGGCTACGTCCTCGTGACGAACAACAAGAACTACGCCATCACGCTGCACAACGTCTCGGAACGCGACACGAACGTCCTTTTATCGAACGTCTCGGACCTGCAGATTGTGCTCCAGCCCGGCGAAAGGGTGTGGCTTAAGACCGCGGGCAACGGCTATCCGTGCAACGACCAGACCGAAGGCACGATTTTCTCCATCTACATCGCCATCTTCTACTCCGACGCGGCCACTGGCCAGCTGCGCGTGTTCCAGGGAAGCCAGCCGCTTTCCGGAAGGTGCGGGGAAGCGGGCGAAGTCACGCCCACTCCGACGCCTACGCCTACTCCGACTCCCGAGCCGGACGCGGTGCCTTCGGTTTCGTTGTCGTATCCTTCGTCGGGTTTGTCGGGCGCGCGGTTTTTCAACGCCACGTGCAGCGACGACTTTGCCGTTTCCAACCTTTCGCTCTGGTTTAATTCCACCGGCGTTGCCGCGACGCACAACCAGTCCAATTCGTCCGAAGTGACGAACAATTCGGCCTACAATTTTTCAACTGCCGTGGCTCTTCCGCTTGGCACTTTCGCGTGGACGGCGCGCTGCTGTGACAATTCGTCGCAGTGCGCGTTCGCTGCTAACGACTCGTTCGTGGTTTCGTCTTCGCCCGACGCCGCGCCGCCGCTGTTCTTTTCCAATTCGTCGAACCGCACGGCGAACCTTTTCCTCGCGTCGCCCGTTTCGTTCCTAGCCAACTGGACGGACGATTCCGCTCTAGGCTACTGGTGGCTGGAATCCAACTTCACCGGCGCAGTTGCCAATTCGTCGGTTACCCAGTTCGACAATTCGCCGGTTTCCAACTGGTCGAACTTGACCCAGCTTTTGAACTCGACGACCGCCGGCGCGTACAAGTGGCGCCTGTGGGCGAACGACTCGAACGACAACCGCAACGCCACGGGCTTCCAGCAGCTCTCGACCGCCGACTGGTGGAATGTTTCCTACTCGTTCAGGCAGCGCTTCAACGTCACGGACCAGCGCAGCGCAGGCGGCGGCTCTTACACGCCAAGCTGGTGGAATACTTCGTATTCCTACCGCCAGCAGCTGAACATTACTGCGGGGCAGGATTCGGGTATGCTTGCTTGGTGGAAGATGGACGAGAACACCGGCTCGACTACCGCGGACTCGTCGGGAAGCGGATACACGGGGTCGATTACCGGCGCGTCGTGGACGTCTAGCGGGCGTTATTCCAGCGCGCTGAGCTTTGACGGCAGCGGCGACTACGTTTCGCACGCCACGCTGCTGGACACCGTGCCGTCCGCGCTGACTCTGTCGTGGTGGTACAAGACCACGGCCGGGCCAACGACGAGCAATTCCATGCACCTGTTCTACAAAGAAAATGCCGCCACTTCGCCGTACAGCCAAATAGAGGTGAGGCTACAGGGTCCGACTTCGTCATTCAACCCTGGCAAGCTCACTGCGTGGATTTACGACAACGCAGCAACCCGCGACGAACTCCAGTCGCTTGCCAACTGGGATACTGGCACTTGGCACCATTTTGCCCTGGTTCTGAACGGAACCTATGCGGCGATGTACCTCGATTCCGTGCTTCAAGGCACTGTTGCAACTGGAATGCCTGCCAGTGGAACTGCCCAAGACATCAAGCTTGGGTCGGAAAAGAGCGTCAACTATTACAACGGCGTGCTGGACGACTTCAAGGCGTATTCCCGCGCCCTGTCCGCCTCTGAAATAGGCCAGGAATACTGGAACAACACGCGAATCACCAGCGGCTATTCCGTCAACGCATCCGTCAACACTACTGCGTGGCTGCTTGCCAACAAGACTTTTGCAAACATGACGGACGCGCGTTTGCTTTACAACAACGCATCTGGCTGGTTCGAACTCGACCACGTAAACGACGCACAAGACGACCTCGTCGGTTCCTGGCATTTCGACGAAGGCTCTGGAACTTCGGTCAGCGACGAGAGTGGGAACGGGAACAACGGAACGCTTAGCGCGGCATCGTGGGTTACTGGAAAAATAGGTTCGGCTTTCAGTGCAATCGGAAGTTCTTATGCAAACGTTGGGACTAGTTTGAATCCGACGTACGTGTCAGTAGAAGCGTGGGTAAAATACGCCGGCACTACGGGGCGAGTAGTGGCAAAGGAAACCAGTGGTTACGATACGCCCTATCTTTTGTATCTGACTGGCGGCGCGGGAGCGATTTCTTTTTGGACCAGTTCTTCTTCGCCGTCAAATGCTTATGCCGAAGCCATTACGCCGTCGGCGTACAACGACGGAAACTGGCATCACGTAGTAGGAACATTGAACTCCACGCACATAGCAATATTTATCGACGGAGCAGCGAAGGCAGCCACGGCATGGACAAGAGGCAGCAAAACTTCGAGTGAATCCGTCTTGATAGGCGCAACCAATTACGGCGGCAGCGTGGGCTATTACTTCACCGGAACAATCGACGAAGTCAAAATCTACTCCCGCGCGTTGAGCGCGGCGGAGGTGCAGGCGCATTATTTCGCCGGTCTGCAGAACAAGTCCATCTACAAGGGCATGGCAACCGACCGCACCAACATTTGGTTTGCAACCCAAGCCAACATTTCCGCGGGCGCAAACGACTCGAACTACTGGCTCTACTACGGCGCGACGAATCCAGCCACGAACTTGAGCAACGCAAGCAGGGTTTACTTGTTCTACGACGGTTTTGACGGGGCGAGCATTGACTCGTCGAAATGGACTGGATCCACCGGCGGCTATTCTGTTTCGGGGGGCAAACTTAGGGGCACGACCGTTGACAACCGGCTGTCGTCAACCGCCTCGTTTTCCCCGCCAATAATGGTGGAGGCGCAGTCCCAGACCGTGACAATCCCCGCCAACGGCTTTCAACTCCTTGGCTTCTACGCCTCGTCGTCCAATTCGTTCGGCCTGCTTCAACACCCAGGAGATTATTACCGCTCCGATTCCACGTGGGTCAGCATAGGCTCCGTTTTTCCCGATTCGGGCAACACCCGGCTCAGAGTCTGGTCCAATGTTTCTGGCACGCTTTATTACTCCGTCAATAATACCGTGTCCTCGGCGATTTCCAACACCATTTCGTCCGAGCCAATAAGCCTGGGAAGGCGCTATGACGAATGGACCGGCAGCCAGTCCTATGACAACTACTGGGAATACATCCTTGCCCGTCGCTACATCTATCCCGAGCCAGTCACGCTCGCCCTCGGCGCCGAACAGTCGTATTCCACCACCGCGGCGTTGCCGTCGGGCTATTCCGTCAACGCGTCCGTCAACACTACTGCGTGGCTTTTTGCCAACAAGACTTTTGCAAACATGACGGACGCACGGCTAGTCTACCAGAACGCGTCCGGATACTTCGACCTGGACCGGCTGAACGACGCACAGGACGACCTGGTCGGAAGCTGGCACTTCGACGAGGGTTCGGGAACATCTGTTGCTGACGAGTCTGGAAACGGGAACGCGGGAACGGCTCTTTCGGGGACCACTCCGACCAATTTGTTTTCCGCCAGCGGGAAAGTCGGCGGAGGAATTGCACTGGACGGAGTCAACGACTATGTCAACATTTCCAACCCTTCGCAAAACCTTTCCGGGGACCTGTCAATAGAGTTTTGGATCAATCCAACCAACGTCGGAACCGCTAGAATCAACCCCGTCGACAAGAGCTACGGTGGAGAATTCGCCTTGACAATAGAGGTGAGCGGGGGCATGAACCTCTATCACGGTCCCAACACCACCAACTATTCGTCTTGGGGCGCGTATGCCGCAGGTACTTTTACAAACAACTCGTGGCAACACGTAGTAATTACCCGCAACAGCACCAGTAAAATTTACAAAAGTTATTTCAATGGCACTTTGGCGCGCACCAGTTCGGCCTATACGTGGAACCCGTCGCAAACGGTTTATCCAATCAAGATTGGCTCGGGCTACTCTGCGCCAATAAGCGGCACAATGGACGAAGTAAAAATTTACAACCGGGAATTGTCCCCGGCAGAGGTGCAGGCGCATTATTTTGCCGGTTTGCAGAACAAATCCATTTACAAGGGCATGGCAACCGACAGGACCAACCTGTGGTTTGCAACCCAGGCCAACATCAGCGCGGCGTCGAACGACTCGGCCTACTGGCTCTACTACGGCGCCGCGAATCCGGCGGCGCAGAAAAACAACGGGTCGAACGTCTACCTTTTCTACGACAATTTCGACGACAATTCCCTTGACACTGGCAAGTGGACTGAGATTGACAACGGCAACTATTTGTCCGAGACCGGCGGCCAGCTCTACGTTTCAGGCGGCTCCGCGGCCTGGTCCAGCAACGGCCTCGTCTCTGTCCCCAGTTTTGCCCGCGGCCTCACCGACCTCTTGGCCGAATGGGATTACAAGCGCAACCGCGCCACGTGCGTAAACAGCTACGACGCGCACATGTTCGGGTGGAAAGACGCAGACGCAGGAACCAGCTACACCAATCTGGTTTATGGATACTATTCCGCAGGCGCGCTCGCGTCCTGCGACGCAGTCGCGGCCTACGAAGACGGAACCAGTCAGGGAACCAAGACCGGCACGTGGTTTAGGCAGCTGTGGACCAAGATCCGCGTAATCGCCAATTCTACCGCGACGGGCGGGGCGCTTTACCAGCAGAAAGCCGCCAACCAGTCCTCGTGGACCACGTCCTACTCTTCCAGCTACTCGTCCGAGACGCCGCTGAAGCTCGCCTTCCTCAACTACAACCAGACCTTCACCATAGACAACGCCAAAATCAGGCGCTTCGTCTACCCCGAACCGTCCACGATTTCGCTTGGCGGCGAGGACGTGCGCTGAGTAGAGTGGTGTGCGCAGTTCACCGGAACGCCTGTCTGAAAACGAATAAATGCTGGGCGTTCCGACTCTTTTTCTGCCGGGCTTCGACGACCCGCCCACGCGGTTTTACAAGTTGACAAGATTTAAATAGTTGCTTTTTGTAAATGTTTGTGGGTGTTGGTTATGGCTACGATTACAATCAACGTGCGGGATGATGTTGCAAGCCGCTTTAGGAAGCGCGTGTTGGCCACTTACGGCGGCAAAAAGGGCAGCCTTGGCAGGGCAGTTGAAGAGGCCCTTGAAGCGTGGAATGAACGCGAACGGCAACAGGCGGTCAAGCAGGCAATTGACTTGCTTGAACAGGGGTTTGACCTTGGCGGCTTTGCGGAAAAAGACCGCGCCAAGTGGCACGAACGGGGCTGAATGTCGTGCAAGAGTTCTTCGTGGATACAAACGTCTTGGTCTATGCCTATGACAAGTCGGCAGGGAAAAAGCACGAAGTGGCGCGCAAAATTGTCGGGGACGTTTTCGATGGGAAAAAACCCGGCGTAGTTTCCAACCAAGTCCTCGCCGAACTTTTTTCGGTGCTTACTGGAAAGACGAACCGTTCGGCGCCGAAGGAACAGGCGGCCTCGGTAGTTAGGGGCATAGTTCTTTCCCCGAACTGGGCAAAAATCGATTATTCTAGCCAGACGGTTGTCGATGCAGCCCTTCTTTGCGGAGAGCACGGCAACCACTTTTGGGACTGCCTAATCGCCCAGACCATGCTGGAACACGGCATCGAAAAAATACTGACGGAAAACGCCAAGGACTTCAACATTCCCCAGATAGTTGCCGAAGACCCATTTAAGCAATAATGCGCCAAAACGCGCTTGGCAAACGGGCCCTTTACTTGAACGTGTACTGACACGCCTGGAGCCGGGAGCGCAGTTCCATGGCGTCACGCTTGGCGTCCTTCTTGTCGAGAATCGCCTTCTTGAATATTGCCGCAAGCTCCTTGACTTCGTTTTCCTTCATGCCGTAGCGCGTCATTTCCTGCACGCCAACTCTTATCCCGCTTGGGTTGTCCAGGTTCGCCATTGAGAGCTTCTCGCCGGGAAGCAAATTCTTGTTGACGATGATGTTGTTGGCTTCGAGCAGGTCGCCCACAGCTTTGCCGCCGCCCTGCTGCGAGACGTTGATTACCACCTGGTGGCTTTTCGTGAACCCGAACTCTTCGCACACTACGTCGAACCCAAGCGCGTGCAGTTCGGACGCAAGCAGTTGCGCGTTGCTGACCGTCTGCTTGGCGTACGCCTCTCCGAATTCCAGCATTTCAAGCGCGGCCATGGCAAAGGCGGGGAAGCGGTGCAGGTGGTAGTTCGAAAGCGTGCCGGGGAAAATGCACGGCTTTCTCCTGGCCCAGTCCTCGTCAGGCAGGTTGGAAAAGAGGGCTCCGCCCTGGGGGCCTGGGAATGTCTTGTGGGTGGACGTGCAGACTATGTCCGCGCCCTCTTTGAGCGGGTCCTGGAACTGCTTTCCCGCGACCAGGCCGCACACGTGCGCCATGTCGTACATTACGTGCAGGCCGTTTGCGTGCGCAGTTGGCGCGAGTTCCTTTACCGGCTGCGGGAACAGGTAGAGCGAGCAGCCGAAGATCATCAAGGAGAGGTGGTTGCGGACGTTTTTCGACAGCCGCTCGGTCAGCTTGGCGGCCTTGTCGGCGTCGATGTGGAAGCCGTCCTCGGTGGTCGGAAAGTCGATTGAGGTGATTCCGAGCATTCCGGCCGCGCCTGCCTTGTTGTGCGTGATGTGGCCTCCGTTGGCGGTGGAGTTGGAGATTATGGTGTCGCCAAGCTGGCAGAACATTGCAAGCGCTGCCAGGTTGGCGCCGGTGCCGGAAACGGGCTGGACGTTGCAGTGGCGCGAGCCGAAAAGCCGGTTGCCCAAATCCATCGCCAGCGTCTCGACTTCGTCGATGTACTTGGTGCCGTTGTAGTAGCGGCGGCCAGGGTCGCCTTCCGCGTAGCGGTGGGCGAAGTCCGACATGTACACTTCTTCCACCAAGGGGGAGGGGGAGTTTTCGGAGGCGATGAGGTTGATGCACTCCTTCTTTCGCCACTGGTCCTGGCTCTTGACGAGTTGGCGAATGTGCGCTACTTCCTTGGAATAGTCCATGTCGAATACCACCCGCTGCCGGTTAAAATCCGCTACAATGAAAAGAGGCCGAAAAAGTTTAAAACGTCAGCGGAAACTAGGTGGGCGAAACGTCTTAAACAAGCTAAAACGCCTTTTTTTCATGAATTTTGGCAAAGTCTACCTTTTTCTGGACGAGAGCGGGGACCTCGGAAAGCGCGGCAACCGGTACTTTTGCGTTTCCATCCTTAGCACAATAGACCCGCGCAAGGTGGAGCTTGTGATGAAGCGCATCCGCCAAAGAAAGCTGAAGAAACGCCTGAAGCAAGTGCCTGAACTGAAAGGCAACAATTCCAGCGAATCAATCCGCAGGGCGGTTCTCGCGGCCCTGGCAAAACTTCCGTCGGCAAGGTTTTCCACAATCCTCGTAGATAAGCAAAAGATTTTCGATTACCTGTTCGACAAGAAAGACAAGCTTTACAACTATGTTGCCGGGTCGTTGATTGACCTGGTGGATTTACAGGGCTATAGGGACGTCGAACTCGTCTACGACCGGCGGTCAAGCAACAGCCTCCTCACCGCGGATTTTGAGAATTATCTGCGGCGCAAGCTGACCGAGAGAAAGTTCGACGCCAACCTTGTCATTTACGGGCTGCAGTCGCACCAGAGCCGCGGGCTTATGGCGGCAGATTATGTTTCTTGGAGCGTCTACCGCAAGTACAATTGGGGCGACGAATCGTATTTCAAGATAATAGAGGACAAGACGGACATCCGGCGGTTGTGGGAGTAGAAAAAGCGCAAGGCCCCTGGGCGCGCACGAGAGTGCACCTCAAGGTACACGCGCAACCCAGGACTTACCCCTGCATAAAGCTTGCATATTTCGCGCTTATTTAAGCTTTCCAAACCGGTTTTCCGCTTATAGCCCTTTTGGTTTCAGAACAGCCCCTCGATTTCGCCCTTTTCGTTCAGATAGATTCGTTCCGCGGCCGGGGATTTGGGCAGTCCCGGCATGGTCATTATGTCGCCGGCAATCGCCACTACGAAGCCGGCGCCTGCCGAGAGACGCGCCTCGCGCACCGTGACTCTAAAACCGGTTGGTCGGCAAGGTTTGTTCTTGTCATCCGACAAAGAC
>CAYVQS010000003.1:10259-21246 GCA_964453195.1 Microcaldota archaeon
CATGCACACCGGAAGTTTGCCGAAGCCCAGTTTCTCGTAGTCAGCCAACTGCGCTTCCGCCTCTGGAGAATAGTCGACTCCGTCGGCACCGTAGATTTTCGTGCAGACGGCCTCGATTTTCTTCTTGAGCGGCCACTCAAGTTCGAAAGTGTAATTGATTTTTTTGTTTGGTTTCTTGTCGTAGTCCGCGATTTCCTTCACAACTCTTTGGGCAAGTTCCTTGGCGCCGTCTCCGCCCCTGGCCCAGCCCTCGCACAGCACGGCCTCGGCGCCGTGCTTTTTGCACATGTCGTGCACCTTGGCGATTTCCGCCTCGGTGTCCAGCGGAAAGCGGTTGACTGCAACGACCACCGGCACTCCGAACCCCTGCATGTTTTCCAGGTGTTTCGAGAGGTTGGGAATGCCTTTTTCCACCGCGGCCACGTCTTCGACCGTCAAATTGTTGGCGTCTGCTCCGCCGTGGAGCTTGAGCGCGCGGATGGTTGCGACCAAAACCACGCAAGAAGGAGAAAAACCAGCCTGTCTGCTTACAATGTCAAAGTATTTTTCGGCGCCGAGGTCGGAGCCGAAACCCGCTTCGGTGACTACGTAGTCGCCGAGCTTGAGTCCGAGCTTGGTGGCGATGATGGTGTTGGTGCCGTGGGCAATGTTGGCAAAAGGCCCGCCGTGCACCAGCGCAGGCACTCCTTCGAGGGACTGGACGAGGTTGGGCTTGAGCGCGTCTTTCAAGAGGACGGCAAGCGAACCGGTTGCTTTGAGCTGGTCTGCGGTAATTGGCTTTCCTGTTTTGTCTCTTGCAACTATTATTCTGCCGAGCCGCTGCTGCAGTTCCTTCAGGTCGTTGGAGAGGCAGAAAATCGCCATGATTTCAGAGGCAACGGTAATGTCAAAACCGGTATCCCGTTCGATTCCCTGTCCGTTAAGCCCGATTCTTATGCTTCTCAATGCCCGGTCGTTCAGGTCGACGACTCTGCGCCACGACACTTTGGACACGTCGATGCCGAGTTCGTTGCCTTGGAACAAGTGGTTGTCAAGCAGCGCAGACAGCAGGTTGTGGGTGGTGCCGATGGCGTGGATGTCGCCGGTGAAGTGCAGGTTGATTTCGTCCATTGGCACGACTTGCGAATACCCGCCTCCGGCGGCGCCGCCTTTGACGCCGAAGCACGGTCCCAGCGAGGGCTCGCGCAGGCAGAGCACCGGCTTTTTCCCAGCCTTGGCAAGGCCCTGGGCAAGCGCGATGGAAGTCGTGGTCTTGCCCTCGCCCATCTTGGTGGGAGTCATCGCCGTTACGAGAATCAGTTTGCCGTTCGGCAGATTTTTTCTTTTTTCGATTGCTTCGAACTTGATTTTGGCCTTGTTCGAGCCGTAATAATCGATTTCGTTTTCAGCTAATCCGGCTTTGGCCGCGATTTCGCGGACGTGGAGCGGTTTGGTTTCGCGGGCGATTTGCGTGTCGGATTTGTGGGTCAAGAGAAGACCTTTTTTGTGGAGAGTCATTTTTTCTTGATGGAGTTGCGCGCGGCCACCACTGTGTTCCTGAGCAGGATTGCGACGGTCATGGGCCCGACTCCGCCGGGCACCGGCGTGATGAGCGAGGCCTTTTCCTTGACGTTTTCGTAGTCCACGTCGCCGACCAGCACTTCCTTGCCGTCTTTCTGGACGCGGTTCATCCCGATGTCGATTACCACCGCGCCTTGTTTCACCATGTCGGCGGTGATTAGGCTTGGCTTGCCCACGGCCACGAAGACCAAGTCGGCCTGTTGCACCATGGCCTTGAGGTCGGGCGTGTCGCGGTTGCACACGATTACCGTGGCGTGCTCGTTGATGAGTGAGAGGCCCAGGGGCTTGCCGACTATGTTGCTGGAGCCCACCACGGCGGCGATTTTCCCTTTGATGGAGACGCCGCTGCGCTTGAGCATCTGCATCACGCCTCCCGGGGTCGCGGGCATGAACACGGGCCGGTTGAGCGACACCCTTCCGACGTTGAAGGGGTGGAAGCAGTCTACGTCCTTGTCGACGTCGATGGAGTCGATTACCGCGGCGGGGTCGATGTGCTTGGGCAGTGGGAGCTGGACGAGGATGCCGTGCACGCGCTTGTCCATGTTGGGCTGTTCGACAAGGTCAAGTAGCTCCTTTTGGGTGGTGGTTTCGGGAAGGATGTGCTGTTTGGAGATTACGCCGGTCTTTTCGCACGCCTTGACCTTGTTGCGCACGTAGGCCTTGGAGGCCGGGTCCTCGCCGACTAGTATGACCGCAAGCTCGGCGGCGACGCCGTAGTCGTGGCGCAGCTCGTCCACCTCTTTCTTGACTTCGGCCAGGATTTCGTCGGCCATCGCCTTTCCGTCGATGATGTTGCCCATTTTAGCATATTCCCTTTTCGCGCAGCTGTGCGCCTTCGATGTTCTTCCATTTGCCGCAGCTCATCTTGCCTTCCCAGCAGATTTTCTCGGTCTCGCAGGTTGGGCCGGCGTACTTGAAGATGTTGGGCGCGGCTTTTTTGCATTCCTGCAGCATTTTGACGGCGAGGGCGTGGATTTCCCATTGGGCGCGGTTGCAGCACCGCATTTCGAAAAAGTGCAAAAGTTCCCGCGCGTTCATCGTCACGACTATCTTCGTTTCCGCCGCGTTGGGCAGGACGAACCTGGCGTCTTCCTTGTCGATTCCCAGCTCCTCCAAAGCGGCGTAGGCTTTGAGGGTGGAGTCCATGCATTTGGCGAATTCTTCGTACGCCTTGCCGTTGGCCTTGACTTTTGGCGGGACGACCCACTTGACGGTCTTGGCGTCGACGTAGCGCTGGGACTGCTGGGAATACGATGCCAGGCGGTGCCTGACGAGCTGGTGGGTGCACGCCCTCGAAACGCCTTCCACGCCGAACGTGAACGACGCGTGCTCGAGCACCGAGTGGTGGCCTCCCCTGACCACGGTGTCAAGCAGCGCGACGACCTTTTCGGGAGTCATCTTCTCTTGCAGGTCCCTGACCCCCGCGGCAGAATAGCACTGCCGGGCCGCGGCGGCGCAGGCAAGCTCGGGGTCGGGAGTGTGCCTGAGAAGGACTACGTTGAGCTGCGCTTCTTCCAATTTTCCCACCGAATTCAAAACCAGCGAATGATTTTAACGCCGGACAGGATTATAAATGCTGACAGCCCAGTTGTTTTAGGAGTCGCCCGTTAGTTTAGGATTGTCCGTTATAGAGGTGTTGATTTGACCATTCGCGTTCCGGGGTTTGCAATCGGCGGCTGCGGCCGCGCGTGCTCGGCGTGCAGGTGGACCGACCGCAAGATCTGCAAGGGATGCCCCGCCGAAAACCTTCTTTTCGAACCCGACGAGCGCTGCGTAATCTACGAGTGCGCCAAGCGCAAGGGCGTTGCGCACTGCCTGGTGTGCGAGGAAATGCCGTGCGACCTGCGCAAGAAGACGACCGGCGGCTACTGCCCGGTGTACGCCAAGCACAAGGCCGAATTCGACGAATACGTGAGTAAGAAGAAGGAAGCGGAAGGCGCGTGGACGTCGTCGAGAAAAAGCGGCGCGCCATAGAATGGAGGCGTTGCTTCCGGCAGCGCTAAAGGGGCGACTGCGAGCTATCCTTGATTAGCACTAAGAGGGCGGCCAGAGTCACCAGGAACGCGGGAATCTCCAGCCTGACGTCGACCGCGAACGGCCCCACGCCCAGCCCAAAGAGTCCAAGGATTATGAGCAGGCCGGTAAGAAAGAGTTCGCGGCTGATGCTTTTGACCGGGTCGGCAGGCGTGTAGGGTTTCTTGGATGCCATTTGGTAGAGCTTGAAGCATAGGAACACGACGGCCAGGACCAGCACCATCCAGGCAGCCGCGGAAAGCAGCGCCGAAACGACGAATCCTACCAGGTCCGGCGGGCTGCAATTGCCCACGGTGCAGTAAAGCGGCCCGGCCATACGGCACTAATTGTGCCCTACGCCGCAGAATAGCTTTTCGCTCAGATTTTGTACCGGTAGCGGTCCTTGAATTCCTGCATCTTGGCCTCGTTCCAGTCCTGGACTTCCTGGTAGTACCCGGTGACGCGGCTCCACCACTTCACCTGCTGCGACCCGCACCTTTCGCATGTCTTCCTCATTCCGGTCGAGACGTGCTGGCAGTCCGGGCAGATTGTCAGGTCCTTGGTGTAGGCGAAGTACCCTATCTGGCTCTGGGTCGCGATTTTCTTGGTCATTTCGTACAGCGCGGCCTCGTTCGACGACGCCTCGCCCAGCCAGACGTGCAGCATGTTGCCTCCCGACATCATCGGGAAGAACTTTTCCTCAATCTTGATGCGGTCCCAAAGCGGCACCGGCGCCGAGACGTTGACGTGCGTGCCGTTAGTGTAGTAGATGGGCACGTCCCTCTCGCCGCGGCCAAGCATCTTCAGCCCCCTTGCAGCGTCGCCCTTGATGACCTTGCGGGCCTTTTCCCCGTAGGCGGGGTTGAGCAAGTCGGACACGGCCAGCCGCTGCGACGCGGTTTCCGCCGGCGTGCGCGCCAGCGAGAGGATCATTCCGTTCTCCTCGGCGATTTCCCTGCGGTATTTTTCCATTTCCAGCACCGCGCGCAGGCTTATCTTGACTGCTTCCTTGGACTCGTGCATCTCGTGGCCCGTGTGGATCTGGGCCATTTCGTTGAATCCCACGGTCCCCATGACGTAGGTCAGGCCGTCGAAGTCCACAATCATCGGCGCGCGCTTGCCGTCCTTGAGCGGTCGCTGCATCCCGAAGGGGATGCGGTTGTTCTTCATCATCAAGTCGAGCCACTTGCGCTTCTGCTTGAACACGTCCACTGCCGTGTCCATGCGGTCGCGCAGCGTCTCGAACAGCTTGGTGTCGTCGCCGTTTGCTATGTAGCCGGCGCGCGGCATGTTGAGCGTGACTACCTGCCAGCTTCCCATGGAAAAGTGCGCCCCGTCCTCGAAGTTCATCTTGGCCTCGAAGTTAGGGTCGGTGTCGGGGTTGTCGGAAAAGCAGTAGGCGCAGCACTGGTAGCAGCTCACGCCTTTGCCGTGCCCGCGGTAGGCCGGGATGGAGTTGTCGAAATACGGCGTGCCGAACTTGGCGACCAGCCGGTGCGCCAGGTGCCATTCCTCCTCGTACTCGGGCGTGAAGAATTCGGGCGACAGCTGGTACTCGAGCTTGGGGAAATGGAACGGCTTTCCCATGGCGTCGCCTTCCAGCGCCACTTCGTTGATTGCCCGAAACGCCATCCTGACCTCGTCGGCGTAGTCGCCGTAGGTCTCGTTCTCCCACTTCTTGCCGTGGTGCACCGTGGGCCGGTCGGCCCAGATCTTCTCGACCCCCGGCTGGATCTGGATGTTGGAAAAGACAATCTGTCCCCCGCGCGCGACGTACTGCTGCGTGAGCTCGAAGAACATCATCTGCATTAGCTGCTTGATCTTGTCGTAGGCCATTCCGCGGAAGTACGGCGACAGGAACACGAGGTAATTGTAGAATCCTTCTCCCCCGGCAAAATTGGTTTGGGCGGAAGACAACGCCTTTACCGAGTGGAGTATTGCCACTTCCGCCTTCTTCGCTGCTCCTGCAACGGACGAGCGCATTCCGGTGCCGTCTGGGATGAAGCCGTAGTAGAAGAAATACCGCAGGTCCCAGTCCTGGCAGAACGGCCGCGTGCCGAAATACTCCAGGTCGTGGATGTGCACGTCGCCCGAAAGGTGCGCGTCTGCCAGCTTGGGCGGCATGAGAAGAAGGTACTCTTCCTTGGATGCCTTGTCGGCCTTTTTCTTGTGGCTGGACTCGGCGTTGGGCTGGAGGTTGGCGTTTTCCCTCGCCTCGAAGCCCGAGCCCACGTCAATCTGGTAGGCGTCGTAGACCGGCATTCCGACCCTGGTGTAGATGTTGCGGTAGACGCGGAATCTGGGGTCGTTGAGGCTCTCTTCCAACAGCTCGGCGTTGACGAGCTCGCGGATGAGCGGGCCGGACAGGAACTTGAGCTTGGATTCCCTGATGCGCTGCTCGACGCGGTCGGCAATCTGCGCCGCCTCCTTGTCGGAAATGGGCTCGACGTTGAAGAACTTCTTGGCCAGTTCGGTTTCCTTGACGAGCGAAGCGGCTATTTTCGCCTTGTCCCAGGCGCCGAAGAACCCGGAAGTGCTCCGCACCATCGGAACCCCGTTCTTCCTGCCTTCCTCGAGCGCGTCCTTCATGTGAGCAGTCATTCAAAAACACCTGCTTGCCCCTGGTTGCCGTTTTTCCCCGCCGTTTTTCCGGCGCGCCTCATCCTTCGATTTCCTTGACCAGCTGCTTGACGCTTTTCTCGTTCAGCTCGTCGCCGCAGAAAAGCTCGTCCACGAGGTGCAGCGCCCCTCCGGATTCCAAGATGGGCGCCGCCAGGACGTAGACGTCCCTCATCGTGAGGTCGGCTGCGACCTCCGAGTCCTCCATGTTCCTTTCCTCGAACGCGATTTTGTTCTCCCCCAGCCACTTTTTGAGAAGCTTGCAGCGGGGACAGTTCGAAGTAGTGTAGACTACGAGACCCAATTCAACCACCTTGTTGTCTGTCAAGCCGCAAAAACTTTTAAGCGCTTGGAATTCGCGCCCGGCGGAGAGTTTTCCCGCGCCGGGTGCACGGCGTCCGAAACGCCTTTGCGGCCTTGCCGGGCCCTCAGACCGAGACCCGGTGCCGGTCGGAGAATTCCTGGCGCTTGCCGCCGTTCCACGACCCGACTTCCTGGTAGTATCCGGTGACGCGGCTCCAGTACTTGACGCGGTGGCCCCTTACCTGGGCCAAGGTGGCGTTGCGGCATTCTTCCGAGTCGCAGCACACCAGGCCGTCGCCCTCAAGGACTTCGTCGCCGTCGAGGTTGAGGTTCAGTTCAGAGTGCGGGCCAGAAATGGCCTTGCCGCAGCCCGCGCACTTCTTTTTGGGCAGGCCTTCGAAATGCATCTTGGCGCATTCTTCGGAACAGAAAGAGGCGCCGGTCTTGGTGTCGACGAGCTCTTTTTCGATTGCGCCGCCGCACCACGCGCACGCATTCACGTTCACTGCCGCCGTTGCCATTTCCATGTTCCTTCGCCTCCTTGTTTTTTTCTAGAAACACACTATCTTATCGCTTTGCCTGACGAGCTCGTAGAGCTCCTTCATGGTTGAAACCGGGCACAGCGGGGCGCCTTCCTTGCCCCTCGTCTTCATGCACGTTCCGCACGCCTTGATTTTTCCTCCGCCGCCGATGAATTTTTCAGCCTCTGCCGCGGAATTGAACTTTTCGCCGCTTTCCGTTTCGTAGTCGACTCCCGAATTTATCAGGAATACTGTCGCGTCGTCGCCGCTTGAAAGCGCGAAGTTGGCGAAACGGAACGCGTTCCACGCCGTTTCGGCGTCGCTCGTCGACAAGACAACCGCGATTTTCATTTTTTCCACCTCATTTCTTCTTGAGCAGTTCGTGAAGCGCGGTCTCGAACTCCTCCAGATCCTCGAAGTCCTTGTACACCGACGCGAACCGTATGTACGCGACCTTGTCCACTTTCTTCAGCTTCCTCATCACAAGCTCGCCGATTTCGGTCGACTTGACTTCGGCGTTCTCGCGCTTCCTCAGCTCGCGTTCGACTTCGTCCACTATGCGGTCGATTTCCTCTATCGGCACCGGCCTCTTTTCGCACGCCTTGACTATGCCGCCCTTGAGCTTGTGGCTGTCGAACTTTTCCCGCCTGCCGTCCTTCTTCAGCACGAACAGGTCTGGGCTTTCCGGCCGCTCGTAGGTCGTGAACCGCTTGTTGCATTTTTCGCACTCGCGCCGCCGGCGCACCGCCTCCAGGTCCTCGGAGTCCCGCGACTCCAAGACCTCGGTTTCCGTGTGGCCGCAATAGACGCATTTCACCGCCTTGTTGCCTCCCTGTGCGGTGCCGCCCGTCCGGCGGCGAAATCCGCGTTTTTTGCCGTTTGCGCGCCGCCAAAGCGGCGTTTCCGCCAAATCCCAAATACGCTACTGGTAGTGTTTTGGGCCGCTATCATCCACCATATATGGATATTTAAAGGTTTCGCGCGCCGAGGGAAAATTTCGGGGAAAACGGGGGTTTTCGCTGGTTTGGGGAAATCCGCGCCGAAAGCATTTTTATTTGCGGGCAGGTAAATTCGTGTATCCGGTGATTTGCGTGTCCGAACAGCAGGCCGAGACCAAACGACAGGGCGAAACCAAGCCAATAGTCCCGTTCGCGGACTTTGCCAGGCTCGACCTTAGGGTGGCGAAAATAGTCGACGTCCAGCCCGTCGAGGGAGCCACTAAGCTCTACAAGTTGACGATAAGAATAGGCGACGAGGAGCGCACTCTTGCCGCCGGCGTCGCCGAGCACTATGCCCCTGACGAACTGATGGGCAAGAAGATAGTCGTCGTCGCCAACCTCGAGCCCAAGACGGTGCGGGGCGTGACGTCGCAGGGAATGCTGCTGGCCGCAATCGAGGAGGCGGATGGCAAGGTCTCGAAAATCTCCATCCTGTCCCCGGACAACGCCGAAGTGCCCGACGGTTCCAAGGTCGGCTGAACCCCCTGTTTTTTCAAGCGCCTATTGCTATCATCGCCGCGAGCCCGGCGACCGCGCCGGCGACGAAGTATTCGAGCTTTCCGCGCCTGCCTTGGGGAATCATGTCGCGCACGACGAGGTAGAGCAGCGAGCCCAGCAGGAACGAGAAAATTGGCGCAAAGTACGCGTAGTTGAGCTCGATTTGCAGAAGCGCGGCGGATGCCGCGCCCAGGAACGTGGACGCGGACAGAAGCAGGCGGTGCTGCTTGACGTGGTGCACGCGCTCGACGATGTGGGAAAGCAGCAGCGACGACGACAGCTTGTGCAACAGCAGCGGCACGAACACGAGGTAGGCCGCGGTCTCCCCGGTCGCGAACAGGAGGACCAATATTATTCCGTCGAAGAAGTTGTCGAAAAAGAACCCTGCGACGTGCGCGAGCCCGATGTCCTGCTGCACGTCCCCAGGAAGCGCGTGCTGGTAGACGTACTTTTCCAGGACGTGGTAGACCACGAGGCCGGCGAACAGGAAATAGTACGAGTTCCTGTCGGCGAGGCCGCGGGGAAGCAGGTCGACGACGAGCACGGCGAGGAACAGGCCCGAGCTGAGGCCGAGGAGCTCGGCGTGCCATTTTTCCAGCCTGCCGGCGTATTTTTCGCTCAAAAAATGCGCGGCCGACAGGACGAGGGCGAGGCCGACGGGAACAGCGTAGTCCACGCAAGCGGAACCGCGCCGGCGAATAAAAACCCGCCATTTCTTAATTCCCGCCGCCTTATTCTTTGCCATGGCCGCCCCGGCTTCGGACATCCATCCCCGCGTCGTGCTCGACGACCGCGAGCTGAAAAGCGGCGCGGCAAAAAGGCTGTTCGAGCGGGGCGCGCTGCTTGAAGCCAGGCGGCTCGAGGTCGCGGACTACGCCTGTTCGGAAAGGGTCGGCGTCGAGCGCAAGACCGCCTCCGACTTCGAGGCCAGCATAATCGACGGCCGGCTGTTCGTCCAGGCCGGGGAACTCGACCGCAATTTTCCGTCGCCCCTGATTTGCATAGTCGGTTCCAACTTCGAGCGCCTCAACCCAAAGGCGCTGGAGGGCGCCAAGATTTCCCTGGCCGTGGACTACAAAATCCCGCTATTTTTCTTTCCGACCGAGGAGGAGTTCGCCGACTTTTTGTATGCAATTGCGTTCCGCGAGCAGTTCGTCGAAAAGCGCGAGACGCGCCTGAACCTGGAAAAGCGCGCTTTCGAGCTGCCGCAGCAGCAGCAGTTCGTCGTCGAGTCGCTTCCCCTCATCGGCCCGGTGCAGGCCAAGAGGCTGCTTGAGCACTTCAAGTCCGTCGCCGCCGTCTTTTCGGCGTCGGAAGATGAGCTGATGCAGGTCGAGGGAATCGGCGAGCTGCGGGCGAAAAAAATCCGGGAATTAATCGGCGCGGCGTTCGAGAAAAAGAAGAAGAAATAATAACCCGGCCGGGCTTGTTCTTGGAGAGAGGGGTCGAGGAGAGTTGCTTGGCTTGGTCGAGGCTTTTTCAACCGACGTAGTCGCGCTGCTTGACGTAGTCCTCCTGTTCTTCATCATACTGATTTTCAACGAGCTTGTCAAGCTCCGCAGGCTCCGGGAAGAATTCGCGGTCCAGCTTTCCGACATCAAGACCGTGCTTGACAAGTACGCGGGCCGCGACATCGTGCTTTGGTCCGCGGAACAGCTCAAATCCGGGCTTTCCCAGGCCGGCGTCCGCCACCTGCTGTTCGAGTCAGGCTATCCCGACGCCGACGAAATAGTCCAGAAGGCCGCGTTGCTCAACCGTTCCAAGCCCCCAAAATAGATTCTTCTTGCCAAAGCCGCGTTTGCCTGCAAAGGCCCGCGCAAAATCAGTCCAGCGAGAAGGCCACGATTTTTTCCCGCACCAGCCGCTTTATTTCCCTTGGCGTCTTTTTGCCGGCGTCGATGCCGTATTGCTTGGCCAGCCACTTGGCGTCCTTCCTGTCCAGCCTTGTTTTCCCGGCGATTTTCACGGCGGTTCCCAGTTTCTTCAGCAATCCGCCGATTTTCCCGTCCGAAACCACGAGCATTTCGCTTCCTTCGGGCTTGCAGAATTCCGCCGCGGCGGCCACGTTGGAGCGGCAGGACAGAAACCGCATCGCCTCCAGTTCCGGCGTGGCGGCCGTGTTCCTGCCCTCTTGGAAAGCTTTAAAAGAAAGCAGAATGGAATATGTTACAAGCGGCGCAAACGCCGCGAATCCGGGTTTTAACAGCATTGCAAACCCAGGCTTTTCCTTCTCAAATTCCGCGAGGATTTCCTGGAGCGGCCTGCTGCTTGTAAGCCCGTGGAAGAAAAGCATGTAGGAAACTG
The DNA here is from genome assembly GCA_964453195.1 of Microcaldota archaeon. Classification (GTDB taxonomy): domain Archaea; phylum Micrarchaeota; class Micrarchaeia; order Norongarragalinales; family CAINOH01; genus CAYVQS01. Next base: position 21,076 of record CAYVQS010000003.1, read on the forward strand.
CTTTTTCCGGCGCTTTAAGCTTTTAGTTTGAAGATTTTAGGTGATTTGAAGATATGGTCCAATACCACAAGTTTTCCAGGTCCAAGAAGTCCGGCTCGGGCGGCCTGCTTCGCCGCTCCAGCGACAAGAAAAAATACCACGTCGGCGGCTTCTTCGCCAGGACCAAGCTAG
>CAYVQS010000004.1:0-14514 GCA_964453195.1 Microcaldota archaeon
GACTATGACGAGGGTGCCGTTGGTGGAGATTCGGAAGTCCTGGCAGATGAAGGCGGAGAAGCCGCCGCACTGCTTTTCGCCGGACCACTTGACGGGGTCGAAGACTCCGAAGTACCAAAGGACTCCGGCGATGATGACCATGGCGAGCAGGGCCCAGCCGTAGGTAATCAGGTATTCGAGCGCGGATTGTCCCCTGCTTTTCATTTTCATCCCTCTTGTAATACTAAAGTGAACCGAAAAAGGTTAGGTTGGCCTGCTTTTAAAACTTGGTGTGGTAAAACCGGCGGCGGGGCTATTCCTTGAAGACCTGTTCTTCGGGGTAGATTTCGATGCCGTTCTCGGTGACGGCGAGGGGGTGCAAGGCGGAGTCGTGCCGGGAGTTGCGCATCTTCAGCACTTCGACGGCGCGGCGGCGCGAGTCGCGGACCAGGAGGTTGTAGAGGAAGACCACTCCGTCGGCTACGAAGTTTTCGACGTAGAGGTGGCCGGGCTCGGGCTGTTCGGGGAGCTCGGCGGTCATCATGGTCATGCACCCCACGCTGCGCAGCCGCTTGGCAAGCGCCGCGACTTCCTGGCGGACCTGGAAGTCGTTGGGAATGGTCATAGCGAAGTAGGTGAGCGAGTCAATTACCACGCGCTTGACGCCCATGTCCACCATCGAGTAATGCAGTTCGCCCGCGAGCGTCTTGGAAAACTCCTTGAGCTCGGACGGGTCCTTGTAGGCCAGGAGGAGCTTTTTCTCGGCCTCGAGCCTGTCGATGTCCCAGCCGAAGCTTCGGCCCGACTTGCGGATGGACTCGAGGTCCTCTTCGAAGGAAATGAACAGGCCGGGCTCTCCGCGCAGCGCGCCGGCGACCAGGAACTGGAGCCCCAGCAGGGTCTTGCCGGTGCCGGTTGCGCCTGCGACGAGGATGACGGAATTGGCGGGGACGCCGTCGGGAATGAGGGCGTCAAGGCCGCGGATGCCCAGGCGGGCGCGGTTCTTGACCAGGCCCCCGGGCTTTTCCAGCTCGGCCTTTGCCGCGGCGGCTTCGGCGCGGGTGGGATAGACCAGTTCGCCGCGCTCGTCGACGCCTATGCCGCCTTTTCCGGAAAGCGCCTGCTGGATGGATTTCTTGATTTTCGAGGCGTCGAACTTCCTCTTCGCCTCGCCTTCTGCCATGGAAGAAGAGAGGCAGGGGTTGTTAAAAAGAGTTTTTGAAACTGCCTGCAGGGCGATAATTCCCAATTATGGAAAAATGCTGGCAGTAACGAGGATTATGCGACGGGAAATTCTGTTTGGGATTTGGAAAGGGGTTGAGAACCTGCGGAACGCGGGAAGATGGAACTGGAGGAACTGCGTAATTGCGTGACCGGGCGCGCGGGGAAAAATCGGCGGAAAAATCAGTAGGGCGTGGCCTGGATTATTGCCTTGGAGATTTTTTCGAACGCCTGGGCCGCCGAGGAGTTGGGCGCGTAGTGCGAGAGGGGAACGCCGCGGAGCTGGGACTCGTGCACCTTGTCGGAGAACGGCACGCGGAAAATCGGGCCCTTGAACGAGCGGCGAATCTCGTTCTCGGCCTCCAAGTCGGCGCGGTAGGCGGGGAAGAATGGTGAAAGCAGCTTGGCCAATATTCCCTGGTCGCGGCACTTGTTGAGAATGGCCATTTCGACCTCGACTTCTAGGCCGAGCTTGGAGTTGACTTCGCGCAGCACCGAGAGCAGGTTTTCCAGGCCCTCGACCGAGAACACGCCCGAGTCGAGCACGAGCGCCACCGAGTCCGCGGCGGCGAGGCCGTTGATGATGAAGTAGCCGTGGCTGGGCGGAGTGTCGATGAGGATGTAGTCGTAGAACCTGCGGGCCTTGGAAAGGGCGTTGCGGATGATGAGCGCGCCGTTTTCCGCGACGTACATCGAGTTTTCGGCGTCGACGAGGCCGAGGTTCGAGGGCGCGAGGTGGACGTTGTCGATTCCGGTCTCGACGAGCACGTCGGTGAGCATTACCTTGGGCGAGTGGCCGCACGCGCTCCAGACAACGTCGTACAGCGTGTGGCGCAGCGTGTTCTTGTCCACGCCGAGGCCCGAAGTCGCGCTTGCCTGGGGGTCGAGGTCGACGACCAGCACCTTCTTGCCGGCCTTGGCCAGGAAGCCCGCGACGTTGATGCACGACGTCGTCTTTCCGGTGCCGCCCTTGTAGTGGGCGAACGCGATTACGCGGGCTTTCATCTGTTTTTCATCTCGGATTTCGGAAGCGCGGACTTTTGCCGCGGTTTTCAAGCGGCGGTTGGTATTCTGGCACAGTCCTTTTTCAGGCTAGTTTCATTGCTGGCTCTTGGCGACTTGCTGGAGGGCGTGGAGGCGCGCCTGGGAGTCGACGAGGCGGTGCTCGTTTTCGCGGTCGAGCTGCTTGAAGGCGTCGGCGTCGATTTCGCCCTTCATGTAATTCTTGCGGATTTCCATCTTGACCTGCTTGAGGTGGCTGACCTGGCTTTCGAGCTCGGAAAGTTCGCTGCGGGCGCCGGCGCGCAGCTGTTCGAGCTTAGAGGCCTTGGCGGCGGCTTCGGCGCCGCGCTGGGGCTTGCGGGAATACGCGCGCGCGCCCTTGGGCAGGACGCGGGTGAGCACGAGGTAGACGAACACGAGGAAAAGCAGGCCTAAGGCCACGTTGGCGGCAAAGTCGAGCTCCTGGGACAGCTGGAAAACGAAGGCGGGAAACACGAAAGTCACTTTGGAAAAGGAGTGCGGGGCGGAATTAAAACCGTTCGGTAAGCGCCAAGGGGCGCGTTTTGAAAACCAGATTTTTCCGGCGGCCGGCTGCGCGTTTTTTATATCGGGAGCCGGCAGAAAAGTTTCGTGGAACAATTGTTCGCCGACCGCGAAGGCGCGGGGCAGGCGCTTGCGGAAAAGCTCGGCAAATTCGCCAAGGAAAAGCCCGTGGTGCTGGCGATTCCCCGCGGAGGAATAGCCACGGCGGTTCCGGTGGTCCGGAAGCTTGGCGCAAGGTTCGGAATCGTCGTTGCGAGGAAGCTGCCGGTGCCGTGGAGCCCGGAAGTCGGCTTCGGCGCCATTGCCCCGGACGGCTCGCGGGAATACAATCCGGAAATGATGGCGATGATGAACTTGGCGGAGGAAAAAATCGAGAGCATTGCCGGGGACGTCTTGAAGGAGATAGAAAGGCGCGTGCGGGCTTACCTCGGCAACAGGAAAATGCCCACGCTTAAGAACCGGACAGTGGTCATCGTCGACGACGGCCTGGCCACGGGGTACACGATGATTGCGGCGGCCAAGTACGCCAAGAACCTGGGCGCGGGGAAAATAGTCGTGGCGGTGCCGACGAGCTCGAAAGACGCGCTTGAAAAAGTCAGGAGGCTTGCGCCGGTGGACGAAGCGGTTTCGCTGGTAATCGGCAGCGAGGGCGGCTACGCGGTTGCACGTTCGTACAAGGACTTCCACGACATGAAGGACGACGAGGTTTTGAAGCTGGCGAAAGAGGCGTATGCCGCGGCCGCGAAATAGGGCGTGAAGGGAAGACGGGCGCGGGCTGCTGCTTGAAGCACGGGGTGGCGGCGTCAGCCTGCGAGGAAGCTCCACCAGGGCTGTTCGACTTTTTCGACTTTGCCGGTCTTCGCGTCTATGGTGGCCTTGACGTCGACGCGGACGGGGAACGAGAAGAGGATTATGCCGTCCTTGTAGCCCTGGACGACATAGGACGCCGGGGCGCCGCCTTCCTGGACAAAAGTTATTTTCTCCACATTTTGCAGCGGAGTGGCGGCGCGGGCGTTGGTGGCGGCGCGGTCGGACGAAACCAGACCCGACGAATTGACGGTTGCGGAGCCGCATTTGAGCACGCGCGAATAGCCGTCGCACTTGCAGCCCTCGGGGCACGGCACCGGAGTCGGCGACGGCGCGGCCTTTTGCGAGGCGTTGGCCGGGCAGTTGCCGGGATAGAAGTGGTAGTTTTCGGTGTCGCCGTTTCCGAGGAACGTCACGCATTCTTCGTCGTCGCGCGACCACAGGCACATTGCGTTCTCTTCGCATTGCCGGCAGTCCGGGTACTGCGAGCAGTCTGGCGACGGGCACATCGCGGGAAGGACTACGTCGTTGGCCTCCGGGCTGTTCGTGGTCCTGAAGCTGCCGGTGGGGTCGTAGGGAACGCACTTGTCGTCCTTGGCCGACCACTGGCACTTGCGCTTGACGCCGCCCTTGCCGGCGCAGGAAAGGCAGTCGGAGTATTTGAAGCAGTAGGTTTCTGGTTGTTCGCCGCCGCAGTACTTTGCCTTGTCGACCCAGCCGACTTTGAGGCCCGAGGAATTGACGGCGCGCCAAATGTCGCCGTCGACGCAGGCGCCGAGGAATTCGGACCACCCGCACTGGGCGTCGTCGCCTTTTTTCGGGGCCTTGACGCATTGCGAGCAGTTGGAGAACTTGGTGCAGTCGAGTGGGACGGGAGTCGGGACCGGAGTCGGATAGGACGCGGGCATTATTGTGGGGGTGGGCGCGGCGGTTGGGCGCAAAGTGGACTGGGGGGTTGTGCTGCCTGCGCCGGGAGTTGCGGGCGGCTTGGCTTGCTGGGCGGCCTGGGCCGGCCTTGGGATTTGTTGCTGCTGGACGTTGATGGGAGGGCCGCGGGGGCAGGCGTAGATGCAGGTCGGGGACGTGCAGGGCACGCAGGCCAAGCCGTTCCAAATGCAGCCTTGCTTGCCCGTGCAGTAGTCGCAGCCCTGGTTGCCGCCGGCGCAGTATTCGTTTTTCCAGGAAACGTCGTAGCATCCTAGAATCTGGTCCCATCGCATGGCGTGGCCGTCGGGAGCGAACGCGGGGCATTCCTGGGAGCCCACGGTGACGCCGGCTTCGGGAAGGTTGGACTCGGGTTTTTCGCCGCCGACGGTGATGCCGGGGCCGTCGAGAACTGGGGAATTTGCAAGCGCCGCGGCCGCCTCTTCCGAAATCATAGGAAGCGTTGCGGGAAGGCCGTCGTTGGGCTGGATGGTAGTGGAAGTGGCAAATGAGCTGGCGCATTGGCCGCACCTGGCGCCGCATTCGCCGCTGCACCCGCCGGACTCTATTCCCGCTCCCGCTGCCGCGGAAATGCACGCAGGCATGCAGGCGCTGACACAGTTGGCGTAGCATTCGCCCTGGCTCGTTCCTGGCAGGTAATACCACTGGAACGGGACGGACTTGTATTCCGGTTCCTGGGCCGCGGACAGGGGCGCAAGTAAAAGCGCCGAGAGCAGCAGGAAGGCGGCGCGGGAAAGCGGGCGATTTTCAGTTTTCATTCTTGGTCACGCAAAAAGTCATTTTTCGAGGTCGGCCAGTGCCGCGGCTGCGGCGGCCATTGCGGCGGCTTTTTCCGAATCGGCGCCGACGAATTGCTTGAGGTCGGCGGACATTCTCCTGGCGGCCGAGAGGACTGCGAAGTTGCCGGACTCCATTTCGGAGCGGGCGAGGGAATGGTTGGCGCCCCAGCGTCCGAGCGCGTCCTGGTTTGCGGAAATGAACGTGGCGAAATAGCCGCGGGTGACGGCGGCGTGCTTGGCGCGGGCGGCGAAGTCGGCGGCTGCCGCGACCTTGCGGTTGAAAGTGTAGTCGTCGATTTTCAGAGAGTCGTACTGCTTGGCGAGGAATTCGAGCTCGTGGAAGTCCTTGGAGACCTGGGTGAACTGGGAGTAATACTGTGCGCCCGCGGCCCTGGAACGCTCCCACTGGGCAATGGGGTAGAAGATTATTGCCAGGAAAAAGGCGAATAGCAGGAATACGCCCAGCAGGACGCGGGCCGCGTCCATTACTTGCTGGGAGAAGTTCTTTGGCGCGGAGGCCTTTTCCTGGGCCTTGGCGGCGAGGAGGGCGCCGCAGTTGGGGCAGTGCTTGGGAGTCGAAGGGGGAAGCTTGTGTCCGCATTCGAGGCAGTGTTTCATGGCGATTCCTCGGCTTGCCTCAAAAGCGCGATTGTTTCTGACGCGGCGGCCGTGCGCGAGGCGCTGGTCTTGGCGAAGGACTCCAAGTCGTCGGCCAGCATGCCTGCGGCTTTTTTGAAAAACGCCTTGGAAGAGTCGAGCTGGGCAGTGGCCGCGGTCTGGTTGATTTCACGGGTGCCGAGGCGGTTGAAGTCGGCGACGTTTTCGAGGAAAAACTGTTTGAGGCCGTCGATGTGGGAGGAATATTCGTTGACCTGGAGCGCGAACTTGCGGCCGGCCGCGAGCTTGTCGGCAAAATTGGAGCCCGAAACGTTCTGGGGCCCATATTCGAACAGCGTGGCGTTGATCTGGGCCACGTCGTACTGGGCCGTGATGAGGAACTGGTTGAACGTTCCTGCGAGCCGGGCCTTGAACGCGGCGTCGGCGGAGGTCTGGGCGCGCAGCAAGTCCTCGTCGTATTTCTGGACTGCCTCGGCCATCCGAGCCTCCTGCTGGGCCCGGATTTCCTTGGCGCCGCCTGATTCGATGGAGTCGAAAAGCAGGTAGAGTGGAATGGCAATGACAAGGACTACGCAAAGCGCAACCGCCCACTTGCGGTTCTGGGAAACGATTTGCACAAAATCCATGCGAAAAAGCCTGCGCGGGACGGACGAACCTGCGCCGCCCCTAAAAACCCCCTTTCTTACGAAGACTCCACTTCGGGAGGGTTGAAAACCGTTTCGGTTCCAAGCGGCAGAACAAAAACAGACTTCGGGAAAAAAGTGCAGGGGGAGCGATTTGAACGCTCGAACCCCTAAGGGACGGGATCCTAGGTCCCGCGCATTTGACCAGGCTCTGCCACCCCTGCATTTGATTTTGTACATTCCCGCGAGGGGTTTGGGCAGTTGGAAGCACTAAGGGGACGCTTCCCCTTGGGGCTTCCCTTGGTACGCCACCCCTGCATTTGAAAAAAGGATTTTGACGACGAATTTTAATAAGCGAACTAATTACTCCAATAATGGAGCTTCCCAAGCCCTGCTTGTACGTCGTGACCGAGCCGTCGTGCCCAAAGGCCGGCTCTGCCGCAGGGTCGCATCTGCTTGTTGCAATCGAGGCGCTGGAAGGCGGCGCCGACGCAATCCAGTTCCGCAACAAGGATGCCGCCGGCGGAAAAGAGCTGCCGTTCCAAGAGGCGCTCGTGGTCTGCAACAACATAAGAAGGTTCTGCGAAGCCAGGGGAAAAATGTTCATCGTCAACGACGACTTGCAGCTTGCAAAAGAGTGCGGGGCGCACGGAGTGCACCTGGGCCAGGAAGACCTGGCAAAGACGGGCGTAGCACAGGCGCGACAGGCGCTTGGAAACGAGGCGCTCGTCGGAATAAGCGCGTCGCGTCTTGAAGAGGCGCTGCAGGCAGTCGCGGACGGCGCGGATTACGTGGGATACGGCCCGGTCTTTGCCACGGAGTCCAAGAACGACGCGGCGAAAGCCGCCGGGCTTGAAGGCTTGAAAGAGTTGAGGAAAGAATTCGACGACGACAATGTTTCAATTCCGATTATTGCCATCGGCGGAATTTCAGAGGAAAACGCGAAGGAAGTAATGGCGGCGGGCGCCGACGGAATCGCCGTGATTTCGGCAATCAGCCGGGCGGACGACCCGGAAAAGGCCGCGAGGCGGCTGAAACAAATAATTTCAGGCGAAGCCTAGTTGGAAACAAAGTGCTCGTAGCCCGAAGGCGAGACGCGGGACAATTTCCCCTCTTTTTCCAGGAACACGCCAATTTCCCCCGGCCGCTTCGCGGCAAGAACTTCGCCGAATTCTCTCCCGGGCGCTCCGCGGCTTGCTGAAAATACGCATTGGTAGTCTTCGCCGCGGTGGAAGAGCAGGTTTTCGAGCGACCAGCCGTGTTTTTGGCAAGTTACGGGCAGGCGGGAATCGAAGGGCAGTTGGTCGAAGTGAACGATGATTTTCTTTCTGCTTAGGCGCGCGATTTCGCCAAGTTCGCGCCCCAGGCCGTCGGACAGGTCGATTCCGGCGTGGGCGGAAGGCCAGATTTTCTTGCAGAGGGAAAAGTCGATTGACGGGAAGTTCTGGGCTTGTTCGTATTTTTTCGGGATTTTCTTGATTTTGTCTTTGTAGAAAAAAAAGCCCGCCGCGGCGTTTCCTATTTCTCCAGTAACAACCAACGAATCCCCTGCCTGGGCAGTGGAACGCAACAACGGCCTCTGGCCATCGGGAATTTGGCCGAGAACCTTTGCGGAATAACAAAATTCTTTTGAATTATTAGTGTCCCCACCTACCAAATACGAGCCCCATTCCGACAGTTGCCTGTCGATGGAAGAGTACATTTTTTGCAGAAAGAAAACTGGCGTTTCTGGCGGAAACGCCAAGTCAAGCCACATGAATTTGGGAACTGCGGCCTTGGCCAAGAGGTCGGTGTTGGCCGAGACGCAGATTTTTTTGCCGATGGCGGCGGGGTCTTGGGAGTTGAAGTGCGTCGAGCGGACGCCCATGTCGGTGGAGACGGCGACCGTGGCCGTGCCTAACTTGAAGATGGCGGAGTCGTCGTCGAAGTCGGCAATCATCGACTTGTTGCGGCGCAGGCTGGAAGTGATGGAGGAAATGATTTTGCGTTCGCCGAGCGAATGAGCCGTTTTCATTTTGCTTCGCGTTTGTGCAGCCCTGCGAGGGCGAGGGCTTGGAGCATTGACGACGACCGGATTGCGAGGGCCTCGTCTAAAAGTTCCAGGTCTTTTTCGGGGACTCCGTGTCTTACTGCTATGGATTCAAGGCTGCGCCTTATGGCTTGTTGGTCTTTGGGGGACAGCCTTCCGCCCGCTTCTTGGAACACGGGATAAATCTTCGACTCGGCGTACGCTGCTTGGCGTTCGTTTTCTTCGGCCTTTTTTGCCTGCTGGGGCCCCAATGGGCGCTCGCGGAACTTGTCCAGAATTTCGCGGCCCCGGCGACTGAAATCGGCATAGTCCATCGAGGCGCTTATTGCGCCGAGGGTTCGGTCGTTGTCGCTTTGGCGTTCGTGTTCCTTCAAGGCGTCGGACAGGACTGTGCGCAGGGGTTCTGAAGCGGAAACTTCCCGGAGAATGCCCGGAACGGCTTCCAAGTGCTTTGCCAAGACCTCCAGTTCGTCCAGGGAGTGGTCGTGCTTGCTTCGAATAAGGTCTAAAGCGGCGCGGGCTTTTGCAATGTTTCCGGACGCAAGAAAGTGGTCGGCTGCGTAGCTGGCAAGATGGGCGTGATAACTTTCCACTCCGCCTCGGGCGAGTTCAAGATAGTCGTCGCCAAGCGTTTCCGCGCGCCTTTTTCCTGCTTCCAAGGCCATGGGACCAATCAGCCGTAAATGGAGGAGAATCTTCCCTCGTAGAGCGTCTTGACTACTTCGCTGGGCGAAAAGACTCCGGCGTGCATGCAGACGTAGAAACCGGGCTTGAGGTCCTGCACTTTTGCAATGGCAAAGCCGAGGTTGAACGGCGCGTCGGACCCCAGAATACCCTCGAGGGGAATGAACGCGCCGGTGAAGACGATGGTTTGGTCGCGGCGCTGGAGGTTGGCGGCCAAGTACCGCGCGGTGTCGGGCATAGTGTAAGTGCCGTGGGTGATTATGATTTTGCTGCACGGGCTTTTCTCGACTGTTCGAAGAATTTTCTTCAAGTCGGCCTTGGTGATTTCGCGGCTGTCTTTCATGCAGACTTGCGAGAATTTCAGGTCAGCGTACAGTTTTAGGCTTTTGAGATAGTCCGGCAGCACCGATTTCTTGTACGGGACCACGGTGTCTTTGATGCCGTCGTAGACGGAGTCGATTGTTCCGCCGGTGATGATGAAGTGGATTGTTTGCCGAGCCATCTTAATCAGCCGTACATCGGGTTGTCCTGGAGCTTTTCGTAGTCCTTGCCCAGTTCCTTGATTTTTTCGAAGGACTTGGCGAGCTTTTCCTGGACCTGCTGGCCCTGCTGGCGCAGCTTGGCCGTGTCGAACTTGCGGCCCGTGAGTTCGCCGGTTTTGTCGAGTAGGCGCGCGGCGCCCACGGGGTCTAGGGGGAACCCGGTCTGTATCATGAGGTTGGCGGCGGGGAACTGGCGGTTGGCGCATTCGGCGATGAGAAGGCCGCTGACGCCCTGGGTGGCGCCTTCGCGGACGAGCTCGACCTTGGCCTTCTTCAGCATTTCGCCCATCTGCTTGGTCGAGGCGATTGCGTAGAAGTTCTGGTCCGGGACCGGGGACGCGATGGCGGCAAGCGAGTAAATGGCCTTGGCCTTCTTGGCCTTGGCGAATTCGATGATTTTCTGCGTAAGGGGATAGACGACTTCGGGCGGGATGACGAACTCGGAAAAGAGGACGATGAGGTCGTGCTTTTCCGAGGCGTAGATTCTAGCGGGAGAGACGGGGACGTAGTCGTGGACCGCGGCAATCGGCGGGAAATGAGAGGACGAAATGTGGGCGATTAGCGTCATGCCCAGGGTTTCCGCCAAATAGGACGCGCCGATGGTGCCGACCATTCCGATGCCGGGGAATCCCTCGATTACCACTGGGCTCTTGAGCTTGACGTCCTTGACTTCGTGTATTTCGACAATCATTCCAAAACCACCCTTGTGCAGAAGACTAACCCCGGGGGGGAATAAAAAAGAGTCAGAGAAGCCAGAACGGTCAGCCGACGGACGCCGTGCGCACGAGGTTGAAGACCAAAAGCGCGAGGGGCGAGAGGCCGGCGAAGTAGAGCACGGCGCGCCGGGCGTTGCCTTCCTGGAGAGCGACGAACAGCGACGAAATCGCCGAGAAGATTACGAGATAGGCCTGTGCCGAGAACACGAACGAGGCCACGAGCGCCTGGCGGCCGGGGGTCGACGACACCATGGACGAGGCCTCGGCGGCGCCAAGCGAGAAGTCGAGCGACGACACCGTGTTCAGCAAAAGCGAGAGGATGAGGGGGACGAGGATGCCGGAGGCGGCAAGCAGCGTGTATTTCTGGAGCGAGAGCGCCGAGGAAGACTCCTTGACGAGCGCCTGGAGCTCGAAAACGTCCTCGGCGACTTCCTTGAGGGCGAAGGACAGGTCGGTGCCCGAGCGGTAGGACTCTATGAGCAGCGAAATGGCGCGGTTGAGCAAGAGCGAGGAATTGTTCCTGCGGACCGAGTCCAGGGCCTCGGGGACCGCAGTGCCAGAAGCGACGAGCTTGCGGGCCTTGGCGAATTCCTCCGAAAGCGGGCCGTAGCCCGACGACGCCACCGAGTCGATCATTTTCTCCATGCTCGTGCGCTTGGGGAACGACGCTATCTGGAACAGCGCGTTGGGAAGCTCGTCCTCGATGGCGCGCTGGCGGCTGGACTTGAGGAAGTCGAGGTAGAAGTAGAACACGAGCGGCGGGAAGAAGAGTATCATGAAGAACAGGATGTGGCGCAGCGACTCGTCGGGCGGGAAGACGAAGAACTCGGCAAGCGCCAAGACGAGGGAAACGGCGAGGATTGCGGAAACCACGGTGCGAAACTCTGCGGCTATTCCGAGGGACAAAAGTTCGCGCTTGTACAATGACATGAGAATCACGCGGTGAGGATCATCGGGCTGCGGGAATACAGGTAGAGCAGGACGAGCGAGTCGAGGGCGGGAAAGACGAGGACGTAGGCGAAAAAGACGTCGCTTGGCGTGAACGAGAGCTCGAGGAACGCCGAGCCCACGACGACGTAGGCCGAGAACAGCGCGGGCACTATGCAGCTGAGGGTGATGAACAGCAGGCCGAAAAGCGAGAGCTGCGCCGAGTACTGGCGGCTCTTGGCCTTCTGCAGAGAGGCCAGCTCGTCGGCGAGCTTGCGCAAGCCCTCGCCCTTGAGGCCGTGCTCGTAGGTGAAGCAAAGCTGCATGCACGCGCGCTTGACTACAAGCGAGTCCACGCGAGACGCCATCTGGCGCAGGGCGTCGGGGACCGAAAGGCCCGACGACTCGACGTCGCGCAGCGCCCGCGAAGTTTCGCGGCTGAGCTCCTCGTAGCGGCTGGACGCGACGTTGCGCAGGGCCTTTTCGAACGGAGTGTTAAGGGAAATGTCGACGGCGATTGCGCGCAGGGCGATTGCCAAGTCGCGCTCGATGACTTCGGCGCGCCGCTTCTTCAGCACGGCCGGCAGCTTGAACAGGCACAAAAAGAGCAGCGCGAAGAACAGGAGGGAAAGCGCGAAGGACTGTGCCGGCGGCGTGCCGAGAAAGAGGAGGGCGAAGAACGCGGACAGGCCTGACACGAGCGAGGATAAGAGCGAGAAGGAGAGGTACTCTTTGGCCGTGACTGAAAGGCTGGCCTGCACCAGGTTGTTCTGCACCGCCGCCGTTGTCGGGCGCGAAAAGACGCCGGACGCGTCGAACGAAGCCGCCGTGCGGCGCACTATGGACTCGAACTTCAAAGCCTGCACCCACCTGTCTGCAAGTAGGCATTCCCCGTTTTTATAACTAGCGCGCCGGCGGAACGGAGCGCAGGCGCCGGGGATTGCGAATTGGAAGATGCTCCGGGCAACTTTGGGCCCGTCATGGCGCGAAGGGTTTTTATTGGCAAAACGGCCTATTCTTGTTCATCGCTTTCGGAGGAGATTCCATATGACAGTGACCGGCGACGACATAGTCTGCAGCTGCAGGAAATGCTATTCCGAGAACGGGTATGGCGTGCGGCTTGAGAAGAGGGGAAACTGGCTGGTGTGCCCCGTGGACGAGAGCCACCGCTACGAAGTGCGCGACGGCAACCTACACAGCATTTAACTGGTTTCCAGTCCTTATTACCAAACAAGACGCACGAATTGAGAATTCACGGTTTTTGAAATGGCTGACGAAAAGAAGGAAGTTTCCGAGGCGGAACTCGGGGAACTGTTTGAAAAGGCCGCCAGGCAGGGCGCCGTACTGGCGCTGCTGCACTTCGACGCGCACGGCCCCGACAAGAAGCAGGTCGAGGACACGCTCGTCGACTTCGTCGCGCGCCTGACCAAGGAACGCGGCGTGCTCTACTGCAAGGGCGCGGTCGAAGAGGCAATCGAGTCCGAAAAGCTATATTCCAGCTGCACCGAAGTCAAGGTGCTTGCCGAGACCTACGAGGACCTGCTGAACATCGCGCTTAGGTACGGCCCAATCGCGGTCGAAATACTCGAGCCCCGCAAGGAAGTCCGGCTCTCGATAGAAGAGGCGCAAGGGTGCCTTTTGGACGCCAGCCAGGTGGCGCAGGATTACACCAATTACGTAATGGAAAAGCTCATGGAAAAAGGCGACTTCGAAAAGTTCCAGGAGCACTTAAAGCGCCGCGCCGAGTTCGGCTCGCACCTCAAGAACAAGCACGGCGAAAAAGCCCCCGAAGAACAGGAAAAGAAGCAGGCCTGAACAGGCACAAAGCCGAATGGGCCCTGGGCATATTATTGACAGTTAGCGCGCGCCAGGAAATAAAGCGGACGGGGACGCGCCGAATAAAAAGAGTTTTCAGGCCGCGTGGCTTTTTTCGTGCTCTTCGCGGAAGATTTCCTCGATGATTACGCCGAAGGCCGGCCTCGTGACGAGGACGCCGATGGTGGCGCCGACCATGGTGGAGAACGCGAAGCCCACGACTTCGACTATGCCGGACATCCAAAGCGGGAGCATGGCGACGACCAGGACCCCCCAGATGTTGAAGACTATGGAGAACGCCTTGCCGACGCGGTCCTTGAGCGTGCGTTCGCCGATCTTTTCATCGGGCTCGGACTCGTGGCGCTTGCGCAGCATTTCGTCCGTGATTATGAGCTGGTCGTTGACGCCGGTCCCGATCATGGCGATGATGCCGGCCATGGCCGAAAGGTCGAGCGTGCCCAGCGCGCCGATGAAGGCGACGGTGAAGAAGATTTCGCACGAGTTCACCAATACTATGGGGAACACCAGGGAAAGGCGCTGGTAGCGCACGACGATGAGGATGGACACGGCCACGACCGCGGCCAGCAGGCCGAGCCAGGAATAGTTCATGAACTGCGCGCCAAGCGACGGCGCGACCGAGTACGCGCTTCCGATGGTGGTGCTGACGGGCAGGCGGCCGCCGGAAATCACGGACTTGAGTTCGCGGATCTCGGAGAAAGCGTTCTTCTTCTGCTCGTCCGGCGACTCTCCCGAGGCGCCGCCGTTGATCTGGTAGAACTGGCTCACCTGGCCCTCGGCCAGGCCCTCGCTGAGCGTGGGCGCGGAAATCAGGCCGATGGCCTTCCACGACGACAGGCGGACTTCGGAGCCTGCAAGCTCGGTCTGGACCGCGGAAATCGAAGGCTTGATTTCCTCAAGCGGCTTTTCGACAAGCGCGATTCCGCCGGACGAAAGCTCCTTGGCGATTGCGGGATAGGAAGAGTTGAAGCCCTTGGGCACGATGGCGCGAGTCAGGTTCGCGGAGAAGATCGAGGCCTTCTGGGACTCGAAGTCCTCGACAAACACCAATAGGATGTCGTCGCCTTCCTTCTTCAGGGCGTCGCGCGCCGCCTTTTCGGCGCCCGCCGAGCCCGAAAGCGAGGTCTGGGACGGGGAAATCAGCGCCTTGTTGATTATGACTGCGGCGCGCTCGGGTCGGTCGAGGAACATGTAGACCGGATAATTGGCTTTTCCGAAGCCCACGCGCGACATCTGCTCTGCGCCGGAGCGCGTGGCGGCAAATCC
>CAYVQS010000004.1:14524-20393 GCA_964453195.1 Microcaldota archaeon
ACGTAGCGGCCGTACTGGTCGGCGTACACCGTCTCGCTGTTGGCGCCGCCGACTGCCGAGGCAATCACGTCGCTTCCGGCGAGGGCGGTCTTCCCGTCGATGATGGCCTCGAACTTGCCCTGGTCGCGCAGGATTTTCTCGATGCTCTTGATGACAGAGGCGTCGGCCTGGGGAATCTCGACCATGATCTCGCTGTCGCCCATGGGGCGGACCACGGACTGGGAGAGGCCGAACTTGTTGATCCTCAGCTTGATGGTGTCCACCATGGAATTCATGGTGACGGCGTCGACGGAGTGCTCGAGGGAAATCGGGATGCGGACTCCGCCCTTGAACTCGATGCCCTGGTTGATTCCCCTCCAGGACACGAAGAACGCGGACGCCAGCATGACGAGGATGAGCAACTGGATCTTGCGGTTTGCGAGCAGGGGCCGGAATTTCATTTCAAAAACACTTCGGGAATTTCAAGTCTTGGGGGATTATGCGCGCGTCTTGGCTTCCTTTTTTTCGGCGTAGTCGAGGATTATGACCGCGTTGAAGCACCATGTGGCGAAGAAGTCGGCGAACGCGCCGAGGACCGCCACTGCGCCGATGTGGGCATAGGTGTCGATTTGCAGGAACTGGGACAGCAGGAAGAGGACGCCGAAGGAAGTGATGGCCGTGGCGTTCATCAGGACTCCGGTCTTCATGGCCTCGAAGGCGCGTTGGTGCGCCGTGCCCTCCGTGCGCTTGGTGACCCTCATTGTGAGGAGCATGTCGGTGTCGAGCGAAAAGCCGATGAGCATCAAAAGCGCGGCGACCGAGGCCAGCGTCAGGGGAACGCCGAACCACGGCATCAGGGCGGCGGTGATGAATATGTCGGCGACTGCGCCGAAGACCACGGCGAACGAGGGAAGGAGCGAGCGGAAGACTACGAGGACGACGATGGAGGACGCGAGGAAGGACCAGAGCACGACTTCGACTATCTTGTTGAGGAAGTACTTGGAGAGGCTGGCGCCGACTTCCTTGATGGAATATTCGTTGACCTTGACCGCCGAGGAAATCGCCGCAAGGACCTTTTCGCGGTATTCCTGGCGCACCTGTCCGAACTCCTTTTCGGCAAGCTGTGCGGCCTTTTCGGTGTCGGCTGGGGCCTGGGCGGACGAGCCTACCTTGGACAAAAGCGCCTTGCAGTCGGACAAGACCAAGGTGGACAGGGTTTCGGCGCGCTTTTTCTCGGCATCCAGCCGGTTCGAGGCATCGGAGTCGCCCTGGGCTGCAAGTTCGGTGTCGCGTGAAACGTTGAGCTGCAAAAGCGAGAGTTCGCGCTGGTTTTCGTGGATGGTCTTGAGAATCTGCTCGGCTTCGTCGAGGGACTCGCTGTTGCCCAGCTCGACTTCGATGCCCTTGCCGGACGGGCCGTCGAACGGCCGCACGGACACGGAGGACGAGAAGGGCGCGAGGGCGCGCTTGACTCCCTCGACGTCGGGATTGGCATCGGACGTGTAGGCGTTGACCAGGATGCCGCCGCGGAACTCGATTCCGTACTGGAGCGGCTTGATGAAGGCAAGCGAGATTGCCGAGAGAACAAGCAGGGCTAGGGGAATGAAGATAAGGGAACGGTAGTTCTTGTTGTCGTACGGGTTGGGAATGCGCATGGGGGAATAGGACACCCTAGAAAAAAACCCGCGTTCTGATCGCGGGAGATAAGATAAGAGGCATACAAATTAAATAGGTATTGCAAACGGCCCGGCGGGAGTTTTTAGACGGCAAAAGAGCGGGCGGGAAATGCTTAAAACCGGGGCCGGCGAAACACCGCTTGAGGGAAGTGCTATGAGGAACCTGTTTTTCGCGGCGATTCTTGCGGCACTGTTTTTGGCGGGATGCACGCAGTACGGGCAGACGGGCGCGCCGACGGCCGCGGTTTCGACACCCACCCCGGGCGCTTCCACTCCGACGCCCCAGGCAACGGCTGCCGCAACAGGCGGCATTACTACTGTCGAGATAACGGCGACGGCGTTCGTGCCCAGCAACGTCACCATCAAGGCGGGGGACGCCGTGGTGTTCGTGAACAGGGACTCTTCGCCGCACTGGCCGGCCTCGGGCCCGCACCCGGCGCACACGGCCTATCCCGAGACGGGCGGGTGCATCGGAAGCACGTTCGACGCCTGCAAGGGGCTTGGGCCTGGCGAGGAATTTCGGTTCACGTTCAACCAGAAGGGCTCGTGGAAATACCACGACCACCTCAACGCCGCGACGCACGGCTACGGAACGATAAACGTTGAATAGCAAAACCAGGCGCGGAATAGCTTTTTCTTCTTCTTCCGCTAAATCCTTGTAGGCACCCCGCGCGCGAGGCTTTGCTTACATGCCCGGACTTTCCAAGCAAGAAGTGGACAAGAGCCTCGACAGTTCGGTCAAGGACGGGTCGTTCTATTCCGTGATGACGGGGTTCGGCGACACTTATTTGGTGCCTTTCGCCCTGAGGCTTGGCGCCACAAACCAGGAAATCGGCCTGCTTGCCGCACTGCCCCAGCTGGCGTCTTCGGTTTCGCAGCAGATTTCGGCGCGGCTTACGGAAAAGTATGGCCTGCGCAAGAAGACCATGGTGGCAGGCGCGTTCCTGCAGGGCGCAACCTGGCTGCCGATTCTCCTGGCGCCGTTCTTGTTCCCGGAAACGCCCGTGTCCTTCGTAATCCTGTTCGCCGGGTTCTACGCCTTTTTCGCGTCCTTCGCCGCATTGCCGTGGGCGTCCTTGATGGGCGACCTGGTGCCGGCCGAGAGTCGGGGCGCGTTCTTCGGAAAGCGCAACGAAATCACGGGATTCGCCGCCCTCGTGTCTTCGGCGGTGGCCGGCGCGGGGCTTGGAATGTTCGACTCGCCCCGCGTAGTCGCGGTCGCGGCGGGAACGCCGGTGCCGCTTTGGCTTTTGGGCTTCTGCGCGATTTTTTCGCTCGCGTTCCTGGCCAGGATGGTGTCGGTTTATTTCCTGACGAAAATGGCCGAGCCGGACTATTCACCCCCTAAGGAAAAGGGGCCGGGATTCTTCGCGTTCATAAAGACAATCAGGAGGAACGACTTCGGCGTGTTCACGCTGTACGCCGCGGGAACGCAGTTCGCGACCTACGTGGCGTCGCCGTTTTTCACGGTGTACGTGCTCAAAGAGCTGGACTTCGACTACGCGACGTTCGCCGCGTTCACCGCCGCAATGGCGTTCGTCCAGTTCGTCTCCATGCCGTACTGGGGCAGGCTCGCGGACCGCTACGGGGTAAAGACCGTGCTTGGAGTGTCGGGGGCGCTGATTCCCGTGATTCCGTTCCTGTGGCTTTTTTCGGAAAACGCCACGTACCTGGTGCTGCTGAACGCGTTCGCGGGCTTTGCGTGGGCGGGCTTCAACCTTTTGACGTTCAACTACGTGCTGGACGCCACCGAGCCGGCGACGCGCCCCCGGTTCATGGCGCACTACAGCATGGTGAACAACGCCGCGCTTTTCTTCGGCTCGCTGGCCGGCGGCCTGCTGGCCGCGTACTTCTCCGACAAGCAGCTGCTTTGGATGGACGGCCTCCTGCTGTTGTTCCTGCTTTCGGGAGTGCTGCGCGCGGCGATTGCCGCCACGCTGCTGCCGCGCATCCGGGAAGTGCGGCCGCGGTACGACCTGGCGGAAAAGGAGTTTTTCTGGAAAGCCGCGGCAGTCTACCCCATCATGGGCGCGCTGCACCGGCTGCAGTGGGCGCGGCGCGCCGGCACGGAAATGGTGGCGACGCTGGAAAGGACTACGCGCGAGGAAACCGAAAAGCTCGGCGAACGCATCAGGCACGGGCTCTCCAAGAAAAAATGACCAGGCCCTGAATTCAGGCGGCCCGGCCGTTTTTCTTTGTCTTCTTCCTCAAGTCAAGCAGGCGCCGGAATTGCCACGCGCGCTCCCTTTCAACTGCGGCGCCGGCATCGGAAGAGTCTGCGGCGCGGAAGACTGCCTGCAGCGCATAGTTTGCCGCGCCGATGCAATGGGTTGGAACGTGCGCGGTGGCCACTGCCTGGCCTGCGGCGCGGGCGGCCGAGCGGGCGGGAGAATCTTCGCCGACTTCGCGGGCGGCGGCGTGGGACCCAAGCGACGCCTTGCGGATGACGGACATCTTGAACACGCCGGTCTTTATCCAATTGCGCAGGACGGCGAGGGCGTTGCGGGGCCGCGGGTCGCCGGGATATTTTTCCTCGAAAAAGGGCAGGACGCGCAAGGCGCATCCGTTCAAAGCACCGGAGAGTTAACCGGCCCAAAGGCTATAAGCGTGAGGAAATGCGGGAAGCAAAAGGGGTAAGGGTAGTTATACCTTGCTTTCGACAGATATCCAAGGTGTAAAACCATGAAAACCAAAATGATCTTTCTAGTTCTTTTGTTGCTGTCGCTTTCGGTCTTCGCGGCCAATCCGGACGCGGACCGGGCAGAGCGGGTGGCCAAAAAAGCCGCCGCAATCCTCGGCTGGCCCGATTCGACCGTTGCACCCGACGGAGTCCCGGGAACGGCTCATCTGATTTCCTCCGACGGCAAGGGCGACGACTCCGAAATCCGCGGCTACGCCACTGCGCTTGGCAGCGAGCTTGAAATCGCGTACAACTACCAAGTCCTCGACCTGTTCGGGCTCGAAATGGACAAGTCCAAGTACCAGGGCAGGGACGCGCGGACGATAATTGCCGGAAAGAACTGCAACCCGACGGGGATTTCGAAAATGCTCAACGACATGGTGGTCGGCTGGGTCGAAAGCATATTCGGCGAGTCCGATGACCCCGACAAGAACTGCATCACCCAGCACGGCACGGTGATTTGGGCGTGCAAGAACTACATGTTCATGGCAACCGACGAGACGGAGAAAGGAGGCAACGAAGGCGACGTCGCCGCCGCGTTCTACTTTGCAGCCCAGGAAGAGGGAATCTGCGACTACGGCGACACCCTAGTCATCCTGGCCGGGACGTCGAACGCGCCCGGAGGCAAGAAGCTTGCCGAGTTCCAGAAAATCGCGCAGAGAACCAACGACTACTACGCGAAGAACTCGTACGGAAAAGAGGCGTTTGTTTTTTCATTCATGGACGCGGACGGAAGCAGGGGGCACTCCGACTGGTACGACGTCGGCGCGTCGCAGGCCGGCTTTTCCCACCTTGGCTACGTCGAGGCCGCGGTGAAAAAGGCGTTTACAGGCACTTCGGTGCCGCAGGACTTGAATTTCAAGAGGATAATAGTGGTGTATTCGGGAAGCTCGAAACAGGCGGACGCGGCAAACGGCGTGTTCAGCACGGCCGACCAGTGGATGGACAACAACTACGCAATCGAGGTCGCGGCAATCGACCGCACGGCGAAAATCAAGGCCACCGACCTCATCATAGTCGCGGAGAACGACGAAATGGGCCTTTGGGCGCACGAAATCGGGCACAGCATATACTCCAAATACCCGCTTTTCACCAGCTGGAACCACGTGGCCGACCGATACAACTATGCCGGGGACGCCACGGGCCAGCACGGCACGATCGGAAGCTGGGGCCTCATGGGCTCGGGAAACTGGTGGGGAACCCCGTTGGCGACGAACCCGACGCAGATGAGCTCGTTCACAAAAGAGTCCGCGGAATGGCTAAGCTACGGCGACGTCCAGCTCAACACTACGTACACGGCAACCGCGATCGAGAACAAGAGGCTCGGGGACACCACGTACCGTTTTGCCGACCCGGAAAGCGCCGACGCCAGGGCATATTACCTTATCGAGGCCAGGGACGCGTCGGGCAAATACAGCGCGCCGGAAAACGGGATGGTGCTTTACAAGGTCGCGTACGACAATGCAAACAAGCACTACGCAGTGAACTCGATAAACCCCCAGACCGGTCCGACGGAAAAGAACGACAGCGCCAA
>CAYVQS010000005.1:0-13761 GCA_964453195.1 Microcaldota archaeon
CGATTCGTTTGGGAATACTCTGCGGAGCAATTCTTTTGCTTTTTCCGTTTCTTCGGGCGTGGTCTTTCTCTCTGCGGCATCAACGGAGACGGGAAAGCCCGCCTTGGCCTCAAGTTCGCGTTCCTTTTCGGCGATTCTCCGGCAGGTATCTGCGTTGAGGCGGACTGCCTTTGGCATCTGGTTTACCACCTTGATTTCCAGGGTTTCGGGGTGGTTTTCGACCTTGACGCGCACGCTGGTTCCGGTGCCGTGCTTTATCGCGTTGTCCCAGACCTCGCCGAAGGCAGTCACTGCGCCGTGAATGTGGTCCTGATGCATGCCGAACCTTGAAAGGGTATCGGCTACGAAATGCCTTGCGTTGGAACTTTCGGTTTTTTCGAACGGAAAGTCCCTGCGTTCTACGATTGCTTTTCTGGGCATAAGTAGATTGTCTGAATTTCCGGGCTTTTTATCCTTTGCCGAGCTCTTCAAGGATTTCCCGGGCGCGCTCGACGCGCACTTTGCGCTCTTCCACCATCCTGGCCGCGACTTTTTCGATTTGTGCGCCGATCAAAAGTCGTCACTGGAACATAACTCTCCCTTGGTTTATAACTGTGTTTTTTCTGCTGATTGCGCTATTGGCTGTTGCTATTTATTGGTATTTTCTATGAATGAAACGCCGCTTAAAGAAGAACTCCGAGACGCATATTGGACTGCAGGCTTGTCGACAAGGAAGTTGGCCGCTAAATTTTGCACCAACCACCGCACTATTATTCGTCTGATGAAGCATTTTGGCATTCCCCGCCGAAACCGAATTGACGCAGTAATTCGCGGTTGCACCAAATACGTTAAGCCGCCGTTTTCCGGAGAGCTTACAGAGAAGGCGTATCTTTTAGGTCTGGCTCTTGCAGACTTCCGTAGAAGAAAGCACGGCTATCAAATCGACATTAGTTTGAGTACCACTCATCCTGCATTTGCGCGGCTTTTCCGAGTCCTTTTTGAAAAATACGCGCCAATTCACGAAAGGCCGCGCTTCAACTTTTTTACAAAAAGGTGTGAATGGAGTCTCGAAGCCCAGCTTCATTCGAGCTTCAGTTTCCTGCTGGGTGCAAGGAGAGTTCCGGATTGGGTAACGCGCAATCAAGAGGTGTTTCTTCATTTTCTTGCGGGGTACGCTGACGGTGAAGGCACAATTTCGATTGGCAAAAACAGCAAACGGTGCGTGTCCTTTGTTTTCGCCATTGCCAGCGGTGACAAAAGTATTCTGGCTTTCCTTTTCAGGGGGCTTAAACAGATGGGGTTTCATCCTTCTTTCAGGAGGTCAAGAAAAGCGGGTGACGCCAACTATTTTTGGGGCAATCTCCTCCACTATAAAAAAGACCGGTGGGTTCTGCGCTTAAAGCGAAGGGATGAGGTTCTTCGCTTTTTGAAAGTACTGCCAATCCGGCATCCTGAAAAAATTGAAAAACGCGACTTGATGCTTCGCTTGAAAGACAGGGTTTACTTGTGCGATGTCGACTATTCGTGGTCTGGCCTAAAAAACAGGATAGGCCTCGAAGTTGACGCCTATGTTTCCGAAGCGGCCTTGCGGTTGCGTTCTTCAAGCAGTTCCTTTAGTAACTCGGATGCCCGCGTGTAATTGACTTTCTTTTCTTTAATCATGTTTGCCGCAATGAGTTCGATTAGTTCTCCAGACGCACCCGCCATAACCGCGTAATTTTTTGCATGCAGCTCGAGATGCCCGCGCTGGATTCCCTCGGTCGAAAGCGCGCGCAGCGCGGCAAAGTTCTGCGCCAGGCCCACGGCGGCAATGACTTCTCCCAGTTCCCGCGCGCTCTTTACGCCGAGGATTTTCACGGCTATTTTCGCGGTGGGATGAGTCTTCGTCGCGCCTCCAACCAGGCCGACCGCCATCGGCAACTCTATTTCGCCCACCAGGTCGCCATCCTTGTTCTTGTAGTACTTCGTCAGCGGCTTATAGCGGCCCCCAAGGGCCGCGTAGGAATGGGCGCCGGCCTCGATTGCCCGAAAATCATTTCCAGTTGCCAGCACGACTGCGTCGACGCCGTTCATTATTCCCTTGTTGTGCGTGGTGCACCGGTACTGGTCCGCGGCGGCGAATTCATAAGCATCAAGCACGCCCTCCACCACGTCCGCGCCGATGGTGTCCTTCTTCCACGTCGCCTTGGCGCGCGCCAGCCTTTCGGTCGCCAAGTTGGAAATGATGCGCAAGCGCACCTTGCCGCCTGACAATTCTTCCAGCGTAGGCGCGATTGTCTCGGCCATGGTGTTGACGGCGTTGGCGCCCATGGCGTCGCGCGTGTCCACGTGCAAATATACTATGAGCATTTTTCCGCGCGGCGTGTCCAGGACTTTGCAGTCGATTTCCTTGACTCCGCCGCCGTATTTGACAAGGGGGGCGTCCTGGGAGTTCGCCATGGAAATCAGGCCCTGTTTTCGGGAAATGATTTTTTTCGCGGCGTCCTCGGGGTTTTTGACTCCGACTAGCTGGATTTGGCCAATCATCACGGGCTCGGTGGACGAGGTTTGAAATCCGCCGCCTTCGCGCGCGAGCTTGGCGGCGTAGGAAGCGGCCGCGACCACCGACGGCTCTTCCAGCACCATGGGGACTGCGTATTCTTTTCCGTTGACGAGGAAGTTGGGCGCAATTCCTATCGGCAGAGGATGGGTGCCCACAACGTTTTCGAGCATGCGGTTGGCCTCTTCCAAGCTAAGCGGCCCTTCTTTTTTCAAAAGGGCTTCTTCGTCGTCGCTTAGGCCTGCGTGCTTTTTCAAAATGGCCTGCCGTTCGGCTACCGTCTTTTTATAGAATCCCGAGAATTCGTCGGCCACTTATAGTCACCATTTTCATACTATGCGGCTGCTGTTGCTGTTCTGCTTCCACAGCGGGATTTTCTTGAGTTCCTTGACGCGCTTGTCGAGTTCGTGCGAAAAGACGAAGTCGGCCACGTCGGTGGGCACGAGCTTCTTCCAGTTGGGGTCGCCCTTGGCGATCATTTCGCGGATTTTCGTGGCGTTGGCGTCGCCGAACATCGGCAGGGGCTTGACGACGAAGCCGTCGGCCTTGAACAGCACCGCGGTCAGGCTGTTGTTGGAGAAAATAGTGTTGGCCTTTGGCGAGTACGTCACCACCCGCTTCACCCAGACCGCGGACTCGAGGATGTCGGGCACCGGGATGACGTAGCATTTTTCGTAGAGGTTGTCGCGCCGCAGGCACCGCTAAATCATTTCCACCCTCTCTCCCGCCGTGAACGGGTTTTCCCACGTGTAGTTTTCCTGCGCCGAGCCCACGACTATGACCAGTTCCGAGTATTTTCCCAGGATGTATTTTACCGCCTCGTGGTGGCCCTTGTGGTATGGTTGAAAGCGCCCGACGAACACGGCGCGGTCGCTTCCGTCGCCAAGCGCCTTTGCCTCGCCCTCTTCCTCCCTCATTTTCTCATCCTCATCGAAAAGTCGATTGACTTGGCGTCCTTTGTCAGCATTCCCATGGAGACCACGTCGGCGCCGCACTTGACGTAGTCCGCGAGGTTGTCAAGCGTGATTCCGCCCGAAAGCTCGACCAAAACCTGCGGGTTTTTCCTCCTGATTCTGGGAATTGTTTCGCGCGCCTGTGCGGCGGAAAAGTTGTCAAGCATTATTATGTCGGGGCCGTCGTCGGCCGCCTCGAGCGCTTCCTGCGGGGTCCGCGTCTCGATTTCGATTTTCTTCGAGAAACTGGTCTTTTCCTTGGCCGTTTTCAGGGCTTCGGAGACCGACTTGAAGAACACCAGGTGGTTGTTCTTGATGAGCACCATTTCCTCGAGGTTCATGCGGTGGGTGTCGGCGCCGCCGATTCTCGCGGCCTTCTTGTCGAACGCCGTCAGGCCCGGCAGGGTCTTCCGGATTATCGCGATTCTGGTCTTGGGATTGATTTTTTTCGCGGTCGCGACGGCCTCGGAGCACATGGTTGCCACGCCGGACATCCTCGACACCAGGTTGAGTATCGTCCGCTCGACCTGCAGCAGGCCCTTGTTGGGTCCCGTTGCCTTCATCACCGTCGTGCCTCTGCTTATCCTGTCGCCGTTATTGAAAAACGCCTTGGGAGCAGCGCCCGCGAGGCGGAACAAAAAGTCAGCCTCGTCCATTCCGGCCAATATGCAGTCCTGCTTGCACACCACTTCGGCAGTTGCAGGGGTTTCGGGCACGAGCGCGGTAGTTACGTCGCCGAATCCCACGTCCTCGTCGAGGAAGCGCGTGATGTTCTGTTTTTCGAGTTCAGTAAGCATTTTCATCAGCGTCTTGTCCCTGTTTTGGGCAGCAACTTGGCTTTGGCGGCTGGCTAGCAATCAGCCCCTGACTTTCAGGACGAACGGCGTGCTCCTCTTGTGGTTTGTGGAATTGAACCGTTCCAGCACCGCCCTTGCCTTGCCGGCGCCCACAAGACGGTTTAGCTCCCTCTCGTTTTTCTTACTATCGAACAGGCCGGAAAGCGCCAGGTCCATTTCGGCGTACGACATTCCGATTTCCCCTTCGTCGGTCTGGCCCTTCCAGAGGCCGGCGCTGGGCTTTTTCACGATTACTTCGTTCGGCACTCCGAGAACGCTGGCTACGGCCCAGACCTGGGTCTTGTACAAGTCGCCGATGGGCAGCAGGTCGCACCCGCCGTCGCCGTACTTGGTGAAATACCCCAGCAGGGCCTCGGTGCGGTTGCCGGTGCCGGCGACCAGGGCGTTTTTCTCGCGCGCGAACTGGTAGAGCGAAAGCATCCTCGTCCTCGCCGACAGGTTGCCGCGGCCCACCCGGTCCTTGGCGCCAAGCGTCTTGCAGGCCAAGTCCACGAGCGGCTTTATTTTTACGGTCTTGAAGTTGGCTTTGAAGGTTGCCGCAACCGTTTTTGCGTCTTTTTCGTCCTGCTTGTCGTTGTCGACGGGCAAATGGTAGGCGAACACTTGTTTTGGCCCGAGGGCCTCGGCAAGCAGCCCGCACACCACGGCGGAATCGACTCCGCCGCTGAGGCCGACGACGGCGTTCTTCTTTCCTGCCGAGCGGAAATAGTCCTTCAGCGAGGCGACGAGCCTGTCCTTGAGCACGCGGGCCTGCGCCAGTTCCTGTTCCAGGAACGTTGTTTTATCTTCGGTCCTTTGCATTTTCCCGTCACTTTCCGATTCTCATCATTTCGTCCAGCGCGCGCCTTGCCTTTTCGCTTATGGCCTTGGGCACGGTTATCTCGTGCTGGCCCTTTTCCAGGGAGTCAAGCACGTTTTCCAGCGTGTTCTGCTTCATGTTAAAACATAAGGGCGTGCCGTGGGGCGCGTAGAATGACTTGTCCGGGCACTCGCGTTCCATGAGGAACACCATTCCGGGCTCGGTTGCCAGCACGAACTCGGTCGCGGGCGAGGCCTTGCAGTAGTCAATCATTCCGGACGTGCTCTTGACCGCGTCCGCCATTTCCACGACTTCTGGCGCGCACTCGGGGTGCGCCACGACTTGCGCCGCGGGGTGGTCTTTTCGCGCCTTTTGGATTGCCGCGGGCCGGATTTGCGAGTGCACGTAGCAGAATCCCGGCCACGGCACGATGGTCTTTCCCGTCTGCTTGGCGACGTAGTGCGCCAGGTTCTTGTCGGGCACGAACAATATCTTGTCGCCCTGGACAGCATTGACTATTTTCTCGGCGTTGGCCGAGGTGCAGCAGACGTCGGACTCGGCCTTGATTTCCGCCGTGGTGTTGACGTAGGACACCACCTTGTATTCGCCGCCGAGTTCCGCCTTTTTCTTCCTGAGCTCGTCGGCGGTAATCATGTCGGCCATCACGCAGCCCGCGTTAATGTTGGGCAGCAGCACTTTCTTGCCGGGGTTGAGTATCTTGGCGGTCTCGGCCATGAAGTGCACGCCACAGAACACTATGGTGTCGGCGGTCGTCTCGGCGGCCTTCTTGGACAGGCCGTAGGAGTCGCCTATGAAGTCGGCCGCAGGGAAGATTTCGGGCCGCTGGTAGTTGTGCGCCAGGATTACCGCGTTCTTCTCCTTCTTGAGGCCGTTTATGCGGTCGATGAGCTCCTGCTGTTGTTTCGTCGGCTGGAACAAGTTCCCACCCTTTGGGTCGTTTGGAAGAATTCGTTTCGGCAAAAACTCTTTTGCCTCCGGATGGTAATAAAACAGTAGGGGCTATTATCCTTTTTGGGTTTTGCGAAATGCTTTCGATAGGCTTGATTGGGTGCGGGGCGCTGGGCTCGGCGCTTGCGCGGCTGGTCAACGAGGGCAAGGCGGGCGACGTCTCCATAGTCGCGCTTTACGACAAGGTGGATTCGAAGTGCTTCGACCTGTCCTCGAAGTTCGGCCACGCGCCCATAGTGGCGCGGTCGCTGGAGGAGTTCTTTTCCGTCCCGGTAATGTCGCTTGTGGTCGAGGCTGCTTCGCAGGAGGCGGTCGACGAATACGGTGAGTCCGTGCTCAACTCCGGCCGCGACCTTTTGGTGATGAGCACGGGCGCGCTCCTTGACGGCGCGCTGCGCCAGAGGCTCTACCAGGCCGCGTGGCGCGCCGACCGAAAAATTTTCGTGCCCTCGGGCGCCATTTTCGGAATCGACGGGCTCAAGGCCGCGTCGTTGGGCCGCGTCAAGTCCGTGGAGCTTGTCACCCGCAAGCCACCCAAGGCGCTGGGCCTGCGCGGCCTGAAAAAGGCGAAGACGGTCTTTTCCGGCTCGGCCGAAGAGGCGGTGAAGAAGTTTCCCCGCAACATCAACGTCTCGGCGACGATTTCCCTGGCGGGCACGGGCGGGGCCAAGACCACGGTCAAGCTCGTCGCCGACCCCAAGGTCAAGAACAACACGCACGAAATGACT
The DNA here is from genome assembly GCA_964453195.1 of Microcaldota archaeon. Classification (GTDB taxonomy): domain Archaea; phylum Micrarchaeota; class Micrarchaeia; order Norongarragalinales; family CAINOH01; genus CAYVQS01. The sequence continues at coordinate 6,825 of CAYVQS010000005.1, forward strand.
GTGCGCGGCGACTTCGGCACGCTCTTTTCCCGCGCCGAAAACCGGCCTTTGGCCGAGAACCCCAAGACAAGCTATCTGGCCGCGCTTTCCGCGGTCCAGCTCTTAAAGCAGCTTTCCCACCCCATCCGCATCGGCACTTAACAAGTTCGTTTCCTGTCGAACCGGGTTTCTTTAATAAGCGTTTTCGGCCATAGTGTGTTTTGGTTTTTGTCGCTCGTGGCCTTTTTCCGCCCGGCGCCGCGTTTTTCAACATTTGCGAATCCAAGTGACTGCCATGTCTTCTAGCACGGGAACGTTTCTGGGAAGGCACTGGGACCTGCTGCTGGCGATTGCGGTGGCGGCTTCGGTGATTGCTTCGCAGTATTTTCCTGGCCAGGCGCAGGCCCTGCTGCTGGCAGGCGCGACGGTTTTCGCCTGGGCGCCGCTGAACGCGGCCCTGGAGTGGTCCTGGTATTGGAGGCTTTCGTGGCTTTCGCGCACCACCCGGTTAATGGTGCGCCTGGCCCAGCTTGTCCTGTCGTTCGTGCTCGGCGTTTCGGCGGTGTGGTTTATTTTCCCAAAGCCTTCTTCGAGGATGGGGGAGGTTGCGTTCCTGTTCGCGCTTTCGGGGTTTCCAATTTTTTTCCTGACGCTCAACGTGGCGCTGCGCGAATACCTGCTTCGGAAGGCATCCGGACGCGGCAAACCGGGCCGGGAACCCGGTGGGCAAAGGGCTAAAAAATCCGGCGGGAGTACTAAGAAGAGTCAGGCTTCAAACAGGGTTTCAAGGCATTAGTCTTATTTCGGAGTTGATGGTTTTGAAAAGCGTTGTCGGAATCGTCGGGTACGGCGTCCACGTGCCCAAGCTTCGGATAAAGGCCGAGGAAATCGCCCGCGTCTGGGGCAAGGACGCGTCGAAAATCGTCGGCGGCCTGGGCGTCAAGGAAAAGGCCGTTGCCGAGTACGACGAGGACTCGGCCACGCTCGCAGTCGAGGCGGCGCGCAAGGCCGTCCTGATGTCCGGCATCGACCCGACCCGCCTGGGCGCGATTTTCGTTGGTTCCGAGTCCAAGCCCTACGCGGTCAAGCCCACGGCCACGGTAGTCGCCCAGGCAATCGGCGCGTGCTCGACGTGCGGCTCGCTGACTGCCGCGGACTTCGAGTTCGCCTGCAAGGCCGGCACCGCCGGAATCCAGGCCTGCATGGGAATGGTGGGCTTCGGCATGATCGAATACGGAATGGCAATAGGCTCCGACGTCGCCCAGGGAAGGCCCAACGACGCGCTTGAATTCACCGCCGGCGCGGGCGCGGCGGCATACATCATAGGCTCGAAGGATGCAATTGCCACCATCGACCACACTTTTTCCTATACTACCGACACGCCGGACTTTTGGCGCCGCCAGCACGCCGAGTACCCGCGCCACGGCGGCCGCTTCACCGCGGACCCGGCATATTTCAAGCACGTGCTGGGCGCCACCAACGGCTTGCTGAAAATGACGGGCACCACGGTCGCCGACTACGACTATTTCGTCTTCCACCAGCCCAACGGCAAGTTCCCGCTTCGCGCCGCCAAGACGCTTGGCATCCCGATAGAAAAGGTCGAGCCCGGCCTCGTGACCCCGTTCATCGGCAACACGTATTCCGGCGCCTCGATGATCGGGCTTGCCGCCGTGCTCGACGTAGCCAAGCCGGGCCAGAAAATCCTCGTGACGTCGTTCGGCTCGGGCGCGGGCTCGGACTCGTTCGCCATAACCGCGACTGCCGCCATCGACAAGCGCAGGCCGGCGCCCGAAAACAGGTTTTTCGAAATGATCAAGGACAAGCAATACGTGGACTACGCGCTGTACGCCAAGCACAGGCGGAAGATTGTCACGGGCGAGTACTGAGAACACTGAGGTTGATTTCATGAGAAGCGTTTCCATCATCGGGTGCGGCCTCACCAAGTTCGGCGAGCTTTGGGACAAGAGCTTCCGCGAACTCATTGCCGAGGCCGGCGCCAACGCGGTCGCCGACTCGGGCATCGAGGGCAAGGAAATCCAGGCCATTTACGGCGGGTGCATGGCTTCGGGCCGCCTCATCGGCCAGGAGCACTTCGGCGCATTGCTTGCCGACCAGCTCGGCCTCAACCCCATCGCCTCGACGCGGTGCGAGGCCGCGTGCGCGTCCGGCGGAGTCGCCCTGCGCGCCGGCTATCTGGCAGTTGCCTCGGGAATGTACGACGTGGTCGCGGTCGGCGGAATCGAGAAGATGACCGAGGTCTCGACCGAGGACGTCGCCGTCGCCCTGGGAGGCGCGGGCGACCAGGAGTCCGAGCTTTTCCTCGGCGCGACTTTCCCCGCGCTTTACGCCCTGATGGCGCGCCGCCACATGCACGACTTTGGCACCACCGAGGAGCAGCTGGCCGCGGCGTCGGTGAAAAACCACGCAAACGCCATGAACAACCCGTACGCCCAGTACCACAACAAGATCACGGTGGACGACGTCATGAACTCGGGCTACATAGCCTCTCCCCTCAAGCTTCTGGACTGCTCGCCCATCACCGACGGCGCCGCTGCGATAATCCTGTGCGCCTCGGAAAAGGCGAAGAAACACCGCGACGACGCGGTGGAAATACTCGGCAGCGCCCAGGCGTCGGACACGCTGGCGCTTGCCAACCGCAAGAGCATCACCGAAATCAACGCCACCAAGGTCGCGGTCAAGGACGCGCTTGGGCAGGCCAAGGCCAAGCTTGAGGACATTGACTTCGCCGAAGTCCACGACTGCTTCTCCATCGCGGAAATCATGGCGATCGAGGACCTGGGCTTCTTCAAGAAGGGTGAGGGCGGAAAGGCCACCGAGGCGGGCAAGACCGCGCTTTCCGGCGAAATTCCCATCAACCCAAGCGGCGGGCTCAAGGCCAAGGGCCACCCAGTCGGCGCCACCGGCATTGCGCAGATGATCGAAGTCACGTGGCAGCTGCAGGGCAAGGCCGAAAAGCGCCAGGTCAAGGACGCAACGCTTGGAATGGCGCACAACGTCGGGGGCTCGGGCGCGACTGCCGTGGTCCACGTCTGCAAACGCTTGTAAAGCATTTCTGGAAGTGATTGTAAAATGAAAGGAGCATTGCCGTTGATCTGGCGCCGGATTCCCGAGCGCTACAACCTCATGGGCTCGAAGTGCGAGACCTGCGACCAGGAATATTTCCCGGCGCGCAAAATCTGCCCCGCCTGCAGGCGCAAAGGAAAGCTGGTCCCAAAGAGTATGCCGCAGGAAGGCAAGATATATTCCTATTCCGAGGTGCACGCCGCGCCCGCGGGCTTCGAGTTCGAGACCCCGTATTTCCTTGCCATACTCGAACTGACCAACGGCGTCAGGCTGCTTGCCCAGCTCGTGGACTCGCCGGCCGAGACCGTTAAAATAGGCGCCCGCGCCAAGCTCGTGTTCCGGAGAATCGCCGAGGACGGGAAAGAGGGCGTCATCTCCTACGGCTACAAGTTCAAGACCATCAAGTGATTCGAAGAGTGGGACTGATTTGAAGAAAACGCGCAAGGCAGGCAACTCGGCCGAGGAGGAAATCCTCGACTTTTTGGAGAAGACCAAGCCGCTTGTGGACCGCGCGGCCGAAAAGTTCGTCCCCCGCAGGCTGGACCGGAAAAAAATGGAGTTCGCGTGCGGCAGGCCGCGCTTCGCCTACGACGCAGAGTCCTGCACCAAGGCCGTGAACGAGCCCATCTGGGAACTGCTTGACCGCGGCGGAAAGCGCTGGAGGCCCGGGCTTTTCCTCCTGTTCGTCGAGGCCCTAGGCAAGGATCCCAAGAAATTCGTGGACTATTCCATCATTCCCGAGCTCGTGCACAACGGCTCGCTCATGGTCGACGACATCGAGGACTCGTCCGAGCTGCGCCGGGGCAAGCCGTGCATCCACAGGATTTACGGCAACGACATCGCCATCAACGCCGGCAACGCGCTTTACTACCTTCCCCTGCTCGCGCTTCTGCGAAGCGGCAAGAAATTCAAGCCGTCCGTCCTGGCCGCCGCCTACGAGGCCTACGTCCAGGAGCTCATCAACCTTTCCTACGGCCAGGGCATGGACATCTACTGGCACCGCGGCCTCTCGAAAAGCGTTTCCGAAAAGCAGTACCTGCAGATGTGCGCGTTCAAGACCGGCACCCTGGCGCGCCTTTCCGCCAAGCTCGCCGTAATCCTCGCCGGCGGCTCTCAAAAGCAGGCCGCCGCGGCCGCCGAGTTCGCCGAGTCCATCGGCGTGGCGTTCCAGATCCAGGACGACGTCCTCAACCTTGTCGGCGACGAGGCAAAGTACGGCAAGGAAATCGGCGGCGACATTTCCGAAGGCAAGCGCACGCTCATGGTGATTCGCGCCCTAAACCTCCTTCCGAAGCACAAAGCCGGCCGCCTCCTGCAGATATTGGACTCCCATACCAAGGCCCAGGTCGAAATACGCGAGGCAATTTCCCTCGTCGAAGAGGCGGGGGCGATAGACTACGCAAAGTCGGTCGCGCGGAAGCTGGTTGAAAACGCGTGGAAAAAGCTCGACGCCTCGTTCCCCAAGTCCGGCGCAAAGCTTAGGCTCGAGGCCTTCGCCCACTACCTGATTGAGCGCAAGGTATGATTCTCGCTTTCCAAACCAGCGTTTTTTATTTCGGAAAATCAAGACTCTTTCTCATATGGCGCTTGCAAAGCCCTACCGCAGAATCGCCGCCTTGGCCCAGGACGAGCTGAGGGTCGTCCGTAAACTGGCGCCCCGCAAAACACTTAGTCGCGAAGAGCAGCGGCTGTTGGACCGTGCGCTTAGGGGCCTTACCCTGAAAACGGGGGATTATCTTCACCGCTACCGCAGCCAGCAGGCCTCCTCGTTTGGCGATTCCCTGCAGAGATTCGAAGCCCGCTTCGGTCACGTCTCCCCAAGCATCGAAAAGCTAGGCGAGCGCGACTTTCGCACGGTCACCAACTGCGTCGGCAGTTCCGTCGCCCTGTCCATGGTGCTTGGCGCGCTACTGGCATCCGAATCCCGGGTCGGGACGCTCGTGCTTCCCAACCACTTAGTCGCCACCATACGCGCGGGCGGCAAGACTTGGGTGTTGGACCGCAGCGCCGGGCCCGTAGAGCTTTCCAAATACAAGAAGAGCGTGTGGTCTCCCCCCTTGTTCAAGCGCTCGTTTTTCAAGTCGATCCGCAGCTCGATGGGCCTCGGCACGGCCGCGCATCCCGGCGCTGCGTTTGAACATTTTTTCCGCCACGTAGAAGGCGACGTCTCGCTTGCATACGCCTATTTGAACCTCGGCATCGAAAGTTCCGAGCACGGCGACTGGAAGCGCGCGGCGTCGCTTTTTGAAAAGGCCGCGCAGATAGACCCCGGCGACCCAATGATACACACCCAGCTCGGAAAGGCCTATTTGGCGCTTTCAAATGCGCCTGAAACGTTCCACCACCTGCAGCTGGCGGTGGGCCTCAACCCGTACTATTCGCGTGGCCACTTCCTTCTCGCAAAGGCGCTTTTTTGCGCAGGCGACAGGCGGGGCGCCATCGACTCCCTGAAAAAGGCAATAGAAATAAGTCCGAAGGACCCGGATTTGCACTATACCATTTCAAACCTGTACGGCGAGGCCGGCCGCGAGCGCAACAGGAAGCGCCACTTGGAAATCACAGTCAAGCTCGACCGCGGGTCCGGCAAGCCTGGCGTAGCGTCGGGTAAACGGGGCCAACCGTAACGGGAACAATAGGGTGGTGCGCCTTTGCCGGCCCGCGCGCCGACGTCAATCGCCGTTTGCCGCTTCGCCCGGACTCACGTTTTAATACGATGCGGTTTTTCTCTTTCTGATTTTGTAAAATGGCGTTCGACAGCATCATCGTCCAGGTGGTCTTCGTCCTCGCGTTCGGAGCGATTTCCGCGCGCATCGGACGGCACCTGCGCATTCCCCAGGCCATTCCGCTTCTCATCACGGGGTACCTCATCGGCCCCGACGTGCTCAACCTGCTTCATCCGGCAGAGCTTGGCGTCACCCTCGAGTTTCTGGCCTACGCCGCCGTGCCCGTCATCCTGTTCTTCGAGGGCCTCAACACCGACTTCAACTATTTCCGCGAACGAGCCAAGTCCGTCTTTTCCATCGTCACCGTCGCCGTAGTCGTCACGGTGGCGGGCATCGCGGCCTTCGCCAACATCTTCCTCAAGCTCCCGTGGGAGTACTCGTTCCTGCTTGGCGCCGTCCTGGCCTCGACCGACCCTGCCGCCATCCTTCCGGTTCTGCGCAAGCTCAACGTCTCGCGCAAGATCGCCACCATCCTTGAGGCCGAGACCGCGCTGAACGACGCGTCGGCAATCACGCTGTTCACCATAATCCTGGCCTCGGCAACCGGCTCCAAAATCTCGCTTGGCGCCGGCCTGGTGCAGTTCCTCGCCGTCGTCTTCTGGAGCGTTGCCGTCGGCGTCCTTATAGGCCTGCTGGCCTACGAAATGTTCCGCCGCCTGCGCGTGGAACAGGACCTCATGATGGCGTCCATCGCCGTGCTCCTCACGACCTACGCCGCGGCCGAGTCCCTGGGCGGCGCGGGCCCGATTGCCGCGGTCTTCGCCGCGTTCCTGCTCGGCAAGTTCCTGCGCTCGCGCTTCGTCCAGGCAGTGGACCGGCTCTACGTGTTCGAGGCGTGGGACGACATTTCCTTCTTCGCAGTGGCCGTGATTTTCCTCTCGCTGGGCGCGAACCTGTCGCTTTCCGGCCTGTTGCCGTTCCTGCCGGTCGGCATCTTCCTCGGAATCGCGTTCCTCGTAATCGTCCGGCCCGTCACCGTCTTCGTGTCGTTGGTGTTCGACCGGGACTATTCGTTCAACGAAAAGCTGCTCATCGCCTGGCTCGGCGGCCCGCGCGGCACGGTTTCCGCGGCCCTCGCATCCATCGTCGTCGCGCGCGCGGCGCAGGGCCTGTTTCCCGCGGCGGCGGCGGCCACGGGGTTCAACATCACG
>CAYVQS010000005.1:13771-20138 GCA_964453195.1 Microcaldota archaeon
GCCGTCACTGTGATTGTCACAAGCCTTACCGCGGACTTCGCCGTGCACTACCTGCTGGGGCTTTCCAAGGAGAGGGAGAGCCGCTACGTCCGCCTGTCCACCGACCTCAAGGCGTCGATGGTGGCGCTTTCCAAGCTCCAGGCCGACCACAAGGCGGGCCTGGTTTCCAAGCGCATCTACGACCAGCTCGAGGACCAGCTCGCGACGTCGATTTCCGAGATAGAAAAGGAAGTGTCGGAGCTGCTGAAGCAGCAGCCCCAGCTCGAACAGGAGGAGCTTTCAAGCAAGGTCCGCGAGCTCATCGCGGTCCAGATGGACAAGCTTGAGGAAATGTACTCCAAGGGCGAAATCCCGCACGAAGTCTACGAGTCGCTCCTCGAAAAATACAACTCCGCACTCGGCAGGCTCGAAGAACATTAGACGAACACAACCGACGCGTAGTCCACGAACCTTTTTGACGCTCGTCGCTGTTGCGACGGCGCCCCAAAAAAGCTCGCGGGCTTTTTCAGGGAAAAAGGTTCATCAAAAAACTATACAAATACTATGCTCGCGTAATCCACTACGTCGTTTTCCTTCGTGATTTCGCCGGAATCGGAGAAGTGCAGGAGCCTGCCGTGCTTGGCGCCCTTTTTCCCGGCGTACACCATTGCCGCGACTATGGGGCCGAACCCGCATATGCTGCGGTTCTCGGTCACCACGAGCTCGAAGAACTTCTCGTAGTCCAGCCGCTCTATCAGCGCAATGGCCTCGTCGTCCTTCTGCCTCGCAAGCTTGGCCGGCTCGTAGTGCGTGAAGTCCGAGCTTGCAATCACCAGGAACTTCTGCTCGAGCTTCTTCTCGGCCGCAATCACGGCGTCGGCGAGGTCGTGCGCGACGTCGAGGAAGTTTTCGCCCTGCATCACGGTTATTGGCACAATCGAGAAGTTTGCGCCGAAGTAGTATTGCGCGAACGGCAGCTGCACCTCTATCGAGTGCTCGCCCGCGTGGGCGGCGTCGTCCATCTTCAGGAACTTGGACGCGGCCAGCATTTCGCGGCCGGCCTTGACGTTGTTCTCGGCCTTTCCAAGCGGGGTTTCCCAGTCGTCGACGCTGAGGCTGCACATCTCCCCCGCGCCCGTGTGGTTGGGCGAGAAGAACACGAGGGTCTGGCCCGCTTTCTTCTCGGCGTGGCTCATCGCCGCCGCCTTGTAGGTCCAGGCCGCGGTCTGGCCCGAGTAGGCGATTCCGGCGTGCGGCGCCACGGCCGCGACCACCTTGCGGTCGTCCAGCGCCCCGCCAATCTTTCCGGCGTCGACCTTGGCGTCGAACCCGTCCAGCAGGTGCTTCAGGAGCGCGGCATCCTTTGGGTAGAACTGGCCTGCGAACGCGGGGCTTCTCATAAACCGCATTATCCCGCCGGGGAATTTAAAACGAGACGGTGTCGATGTGTTCAGATGAAAAAGAGTAGTGACGAGATATTATGCCGAGTCGTTTTTTAAGATGAAGTCGTAGGCTTTGAAGAACTTCTCTCCAAGATCGTCCTTATTTTCGATTGGTTCGATTTGAAGATTTCGATGGTAGCCCCGAACATTTATTTCGACTGTATTAACTATCTCGGTAGCATGGCTCACTGCAGAGCCGCTACTGAAAACAATTATGGCTGGTGGTCGAATTGCGTTTATTCGAGTAATTATTTCGTTTGCTATCTGCTTACGACTCAATTCGGAATCGTCATCTTTCTTTATGAAAACTACGTATTTCTCGGTATCTTTTAGAATAGTCTCTAATTTTTCTTTGAGTTCTGCTTCGTTTTCTGTTTTCCCAATAAGAAGTCCCACATATTTGCCAAAGATTCCCGCCTGAACAATCTCGGCTATATGAAGCCCGCGTTTATCGTACCTCTTTAGGATTTTAGTTTTCAGATTTCGGAGTTTGGCCGGGTCGCCTTCTAATTTTCTCAGCGTTAGACCCATTTCGATTGGTACCCTTAGTTGTGGGTTTGTTATGAGTTTTTTGGCATACTGATATTCGGGCGTTTCTCGCTGTGTTCGTACAATCTCGATGGTTTTGCTATCTTCTATGAACGCTAGATCTCCGGCATTTATTTTTTCAACCAATTCCCGAAATTTCTCTTCGCTCCATTCTAGAATACCTTTCGTAGCTCCTTTAGCAACGCCTTCTATTATCGCGTCTGGCGTATCAGAAGGCATCCGGATGTTCCTCGAGATACTCCGCTATACTTAGAGGGTTGTTATCCAGTACGACGGTACTTCCTGGAAAAAGTAGCATGTTTGTAAGAGTAACTTCGTCGTCTGTATACTTATCTCTGACTCGATTTCCCGAGGAATCTAGTACAAATTGACCATCAGAGTCATAACCCAATGCTCTGAGGAGTTTGATTTTTTGTTCTTTGGGTAACTTTTCTAGCGATACAAACTCCATAAACGTTCACTTTTCGCTGTCAAATAGACCATTGTATCCGTGTATTTATAGCTTATGTGCAGCGCCTTCAGGCTTCGAAGTCCTGGGGCGTCGCGCCGTACTCTTCGTCCGACGAAATCGCTCCCTTGAGCTTGAGCACTTCGCGGGCAATTAGCCAGAACTGGAGCGCGATGGCCTTGCGTCCCTTGTTGTTGGTGGGCACGACGAGGTCGATGAACTTGGTCGAGTTGTTCGTGTCGCAAAGCGCGATGACCGGGATGTTCAGCGAGAACGATTCCTTGACTGCCTGGCGGTCGACTCCGGGGTCGACTACGAAGATTATTTCGGGCTCGGAAAAGTCCTCGCGCTCGGGGTTGGTGAACTTGCCGGGAGTGAAGCGGCCGGCGAGGTTCTGGAAGCCGGTGAGCTCGCAGAACTTGGCGATTGCGCGCTTGGCGTTGTCCTTGCTGCCGACGACTGCGACCTTCGCGGGGTCGTAGGCCGCGAGCATCTTTGCCGCGAGGCGGATTTTCTCGTCCATCTTCTTGAGGTCGAGGACGTGGAGGCCGTCGTCGCGGGCCTTGTAAATGTATTTTCTCATGCTGCCGTGCTTGGTCTTGGTTCCGATGTGCACGCCGGCTTCCAGGAACTTTTCCTGGGGGAGCAAAAACTCTACCATTGGTTACACCTTAGTCTTCTGCACCTGTGCAATTGCGCGGTGCGGTTAGTCAGCGTTGAAATGAGGGGCAACGCTGCCAGCATTCCTTTGGCGCCTGCTAATTATTAAATCCTGCGGCAAAACCCTCGGAAAAACGCCCGGGATACGCTTTTATTTTTGCCCGGCGTGCTTTTCTTTCCCACCAAAAGGTGCCTTTCATGGCAGACGAAGACCCGAAGCACGAAGACCTCCAGGCCGAGCCGCAGCCCGACCAGCTTGCGGAAGAGAACGCCTTGGACAAGGAAGACGCGGTCCAAGACGTTTTCGACGAACGCGAGGCCGCAGGCCAAGAGGGCTCGCAAAAACCGGCCGAAGACGCGGCATCAGGCGAGGCCAGCGGCTCGTCGCGCGGCAATTTTTCCGTCCAGACCTCTGTCGAAGAAGTCGAGAAAGAGCAGGAAGAATCCGCCGACCTTGCGTTCGAGAAGAAGCCGCTGCCCCTGCCCGAGAAAATCAGCCTGGTAGAGGCGGCGCTGTTCCAGGCCAACAAGGCGCTTTCCCCCGCCGAACTTGCGATAGTCGCCAACTGCCCGGTGAGAAAGGCGCGGGACCTCGTGCTTGTGCTCCAGAAGGAATACGCCGGCCGCGAGACGGCAATCCAGGTCGAGTTTTTGAACGACCAGGTGCGCCTGTCGGTCAAGCCCGAATTCCTTCCCCACGTGGCCAAGATGTCGAAGGAAGTCGAGGTCAGCCGCAAGGGAATGAAAATCCTCGCTCTGATAGCCAAGAAGGGTAAGATGCTGCAGTCCGAGCTTCCCCGGTACTTCAAGGGCGAAATCTACGACTACGTCACCGACCTGAAGGACCTGGGCTACATCACTTCGGAAAAGTCGGGCCGCTCGCGCGTGCTCAAGCCCACCAAGCGCTTCCACGAGCACTTCCAAACAGTGCCAACCTAGGTTCTAACTGCCCTGGCTTGTGCTTGTCCTTTGCCAGCATTGTCGGCACTGTTTCCAAACCGTGCCAGTCTAAACTAGCGTCTTGATTTGTCAGGCTGGCGCGGTTTCCAGGCCGTGCCGGAATAACGGCCTACACTAGGTAGTCGTTTTCCCCGCGCGTGCCTTTCGTGGTTGCCGCGTGGAGCCAGGCGATTACCATTTCCTTGTGGGCCGGCGTTGCGGCGCTTGCCCTGATTGCCTGCACCATTTCGGGGAAGGTTTCGGCGCCTTTTGAGAGCCGTTTTATTTCCGCGCAGCCCACGGGCACGGGGTGCTGGTTGGCGTAATCCTTGAAGTGGTCCAAGACGTCCTGGCTGGAGAGGGCCTTCCGGTTGGCCGAGCCCCGTTCGGTGGCCGCGTGCAGTATTGCAATCACCATTTCCGCGTGGTTGGGGTCGGGGAGCTTTCTTACGCGCTCGATCATCTGGGCAAAATTCTGCGCGCCGCCGATGTGCCGCTCTATTTCTTCCCGGTTAACCGGGACGTGGTGGTCTTCGGCGTATGTTTCAAGAAGGTCCAGCACGCGCGGTGCGGGCAGTTCTGCGCGGGTAAGCTGTGTCTTTCTCAGTTGAGAGCCCCTGGCTCTTACGGGTCCTGCCATCCAAAATCACCCTCGACAGATTTGGTGAAGTTCTCCGTATAAAATCGTTTCTAAAAGAGTTCGGTTCGGCTAGAGGAACTCGCCCAGGCGCACCTGCGTGGTCTTCAGGTTCTTTATCGTCTTCCACTTGTGCCTCAAGTGCCGTTGCACCTTTTCCGCGTTGTGGTTGCGCTTCAGGAAGTCGATTGTCGCCGGGTCGTGCGTGTAGCCCGAGCCGAAGTCCTCGCCTACTTCCTTCTTCACCTTCTCAAGCTCGGCGTCCCTAGTCACTTTCGCGACCACCGACGCCGCCGCCACCACGGGGTATTTCGACTCGGCGTGGTGGTCGCACACGAGTTTTGCCTTTCCCTTGTAGTATTTTCTTATCCTGCGCTCGAACGTGGACGCCACGGGATCGGGAGAGTCTATGTAGACCGTGGAAAGCGGCCCGGCCTTTTTTTCAAGACGGTTGAGCACGTCTCCGATGCTGATTGCCTCTATCTCGTTGAGGGAAACGCGTTTCGTCATAAGTTCCGTGATTTCAACTGCCGAAATCATTTCGCAAAGCGCCGTCCCTTTCGCCTCAAGCAGGGGCTTGGCCTTGTTGCGCGCCTCTTGCGTCATGACTTTCGAGTCGCGCGCGCCTGCCGCGTGCAGCTCGTGGTGGCGGTCTTCTTCCACCGCGAAGGCGCACAGCACGAGCGCGCCGATTACGCACCCGCGCCCCGCCTCGTCCACTCCGGCAATTAGTGCCATGCAAATCGCTAGTCGTTACTGAGTAAAAACATATAATCCGGCGCCGCGCGGGAAGAAGGGCGGGGGTCAGTCGGCGAGGTGGAAATAGTCCCGGTCGCGCACGAACAAAAGCGTGTATTGCCCGGCCTTTTCCAGGTGTTCCGCGTGGCGGCGGTCGTCGGGCGCGGTTTCCACCACCGGCCTGATGCGGATGCTGTGCGCCTTTTTTTCACGCAGCAAATTCACGAAGTCTATCGCGCTTCCTGTGGGGTCGGCGCTTGCGGGCCTTTCGCGGCTGAGGCGGACGAATCCCTGGGTCCTGTCGCCGCTTACCTCGATTACCGCGCGCATCTTTTCCGCGGCGGTCAAAAATTTGGTTGCCTGGCGTATTTCGTCTTCCGGCACCGGAATTCCGCGGGGGTCGTGCTGGGAAAAAAGGTGGAGGGGCCGGTTAAGGCCGTGCTCTTCGAGGCTCAGGCGGCGTTCGGGCGGCCTTGGGTTTGCCATGAGTTTATCCTGACGCGGCCAAAATAAAGCTTTTCCTACTTGGCCTCTTCCTTGACGAGGTACTTGACTATGAGGAAAATCACCAGCGCGATTATTACGAAGTCGATCAGCGCGCCCGCGAAGTCGCCTATCAGGAGCTTGACCGGCCCAAGTTCGAGCGCGGCCTTCCTCCAGTCGCCTCCGGGGATGATTGCCGCGATTATCGGCATTATTATGTCGTTTACAAGCGCGGTCACGAGCTTGGACGACGCGGCGCCTATGATGAACGCCACCGCAAGGCCGATGACCTTGTTCTTGTTCAGGAAATCCATGAACTCCTGCGCGAAACCCATTTTCCCCAACCTCCCCAACCCAACCACTCTGCCGCACTATATTAACGTCGCGGAAGCTCCGCTGGCGTTGTGAAAAAAATGGGGCCACAGGGATTCGAACCCTGATCCGCGGGTGTCTTCAAAAGCAACTCATCCCCCCGAAGGGGTCGTCGCTCCA
>CAYVQS010000006.1:0-1741 GCA_964453195.1 Microcaldota archaeon
GCGGGCGGAGTTTAAGAGCGTTTTGAAAAACACGCCCCTTAACCACAACGAAGAAGAAGTGGGTTTGGGAAGTTTCAGAACGGAAGCCTTTAGCGCTCGCCTCTTGGCGGCGCCCCAAAAGCCTGCGGGCTTTCAGGGAAAGGCTTCCAACCCAAAACTAAAAAGTGGGTTTGGGGAGATTTGAACTCCCGGCGTATCGGTCTTCAGCCGATTGCTCTACCAGGCTGAGCTACAAACCCAACAGTAAAACGAGGAAAATAATTGGGAAAAACACTCTTTTAACGCTTGCGAACCGGCACGGGAAGCGAACGCGGCGAAAACCGTTTTTAACCAAGGCCGCCTGATTGAAGGACATGGACTTCTCGCAATTCCTGCCGTCTCTCGACTTCGAAAAGGCGGCAAAATACCCGTCGGCAACAGTGCTGGTGCTTGCAAACCTCGTGCCCCTGTTCGGCGTCTTGGCCCTGGGCTGGAGCGTTTCCGACATAATCTTCGTCTACTGGGCGGAAAACGTCATCGTCGGCCTCTACACCGTGCTGAAGATGCTCGCGATACTCTCGAAGACCAAGGAGGCCGTCGGCCTGTTCCTCGTGCCGTTCTTCTGCGTGCACTACGGAATCTTCACGTCCGTGCACGGCGTGTTCGTAATCTCGATGTTCGGGTTCCCGGAAACCGGGCTTTTGCCTACGGCGGCCGCGCTTGCCGCGCTCTTGGCAAGCCACGGCTTCTCGTTCTACGAAAACTTCCTGAAAAAGGAAATCGAAGAAGACGGCTCCGCGACCGTGGAAATAAACGGCGTGCCGACCAGGGTTTCCGGCGCGCTTAACCGGAGCTTCTGGGCGCCCTATCCGAGAATAATAGTCCTGCACATGACGATAATCCTCGGCGGCTTCTTCGCAACCGCCCTGGGCGCGCCGACAGTCGCCCTGGCAATCATGGTGGCCCTGAAAACCGCGGTGGACCTCGGCGCGCACCTGGCGGAAAGAATGTTTGCAAGCGCAAAAACCGCCGGCTAGGAAAAAATATGGGCCCGGGGAGGATCGAACTCCCGGTTTTCACCGTGTAAGGGTTCCGCGGCGCGAAAGCCACTTGGAGGCTTTGGCGCCTTGACGTCTTAACCACTCGACCACAGGCCCATAACGAGGGAAAGTATCTTGCAAGTCAAGGAAAATAAAGGGTTTGGCTGCGCATTTTGCGCCCTAATCTAAATGTTTTTATTCGGCGTGAGCGTCAGGACTGTATCTACAGGGGGATGGTTTCTATGCACAGGATAGTCTGGTACAAGTTCGGCGAACAGAGGCTTCACCTACTCAAGCTCGCCGGCGCGTTCTTCATACTCGCATCCACGTTCAAGGCCTTCGAAGCCGCATCCAACATCTTTGTCACCGCCAACAAGATTTTCGCGGTCCGCATGGACCCCTCCTTGGCGCCCCAGCTTTTTGGCTGGAGCATCGGCGCCACGTCCGGCGCTCCCGGCATCTTCCTCTGGGAAGACGCGCTCGGAGTGCTGTGGGGCCCGACCGCCAGCTTCTTCTTCTGGCTCGGCGCCGCAGTCCTGGCAATCATGCTTTACCAAACCGGAAAAGTAGTGTTCCCCGTCGAAGAATGGGACGCCGCCGCCCCGGCAGAGCACAGGAAAAAGCTCCTGACGCACATCGCAAGCCACAGGCACAGGATCGCCGCAAAGAAAAAGCGCTGACGCGGGGCTATTTTTCGACCAGGACGTAGCTGCCGTTCTTCA
>CAYVQS010000006.1:1751-19308 GCA_964453195.1 Microcaldota archaeon
TGCCAAAAGCCGGCCGCCCACCAGCTGGGCAAAGCCGTTTCTTGCGGAATAATACTGCGCCCTCAGCCTGGCCGCTTCAGGCGTCTCGCCCGCGACTATTTCGTTGTGAAGGGAAACAATGGGGCCGTGCTGGTCCTGCTCCTTTTCGCTGAGGACGTGGGCGCGGATGCGCCGGTGCGCTTCCGCCGCTGCCGGGTCGGCCTGGACGCCGGCCAGGACATAGGCGATGCGGGCCGAGTCGTTAGCCGAGCCGCCCTCGATGCGCACGCCTCCGAGATTGGCCTTGACCGCGGCCGCGTCGTTGGGGTTGAGCTTCAGCGTACGCAACAAGTCGATGAGAAGAATGCCGTGCTCGGAAGCGAAGCGCTCGACCGCGGCCTGCTGCCGCTTCTCCAAGCCGTAATGGGAATAGATGCCCTCAAACTCCGAGGAATATTTTGCGCGAATCTGCGAATCGACTGCCGACTGGTTCGAAAGAATCTGCCGCTCCTGCGCCTCGCGCGCGGCCGGGGAAACAGCTGCCGAGCGCGAAACCACCTCGGACGTGTGCGGCCGGCCCGACATGGGCAAGGCACGGTAAGCGGAATACGCGCCGGCGCCGATGAGCAGGGCCGCTGCGCCTCCTAAGACTGCTCCGCGAACAGCGCGGGTGGAAAGCGACGGCTTGGGTTCGGAACGGCGGTAACGGGGGGCGGGCATTTTGGAATCACCTGTCGAAGAAGCCTCTGAATTTTCCAGTATTTAAGCGCGCCCTTGATTCTAGCGGCGGCGCCTGGGCTGCGGCTTTTCCTCGCGCCTAATTTCCGGCTTTTCAGGAAGCGTTGCCTCGAACGGCGGCTTTGGGAACGGCTGCGGCGCCTGCCTCCTGATTGACGGAACATTGGGCGCTTCCCTGGAGGCGGGCGTAACGCGGCCTCCGGTTTGGTGCGCCGCGATTATCAACGCGATGGCTGCCGGGCCGAACCGGGAAAGCACGGGGTGTCGGCGCGAAAGCGCGCCAGTTCTTGCAAATTTCAGATCCGCCATTTGAAAAGCCTCACGATATTTCCTTGACGTTGCCGCGGTTTTCTCGGCCGGACTCGGACATTCCCGCCTTCCACACCGAGCCGTATTTTTCCTTGAGCTGCTCCTCGATGTTGCGGCCCCGGCGGGCGGCCAGGTCGACAAAACCCTTTTCGATGAGCGGCGCCTTCTGGGCAACCGCGATGTCGCCCGACAGGCGGATGATTCCCGAAAGGTCACGCAGGCGCAACGTAAGCGAGTTGTCGGCGTCGTCGTAGGTCTTGGCGCGGCGGCGCGCCTCCTCCAAAAGGGCCTCGACAGCAGCGAACTCCATGTGGGGAATGCGGCCGTCCTTGTGGATTTCCTGGGCCACGAACTGCACGAATTTCTCCCGGTTCTTCGGCGTGTCCGCAATCGTGGTTTCCAGCAGGACCTCGTAGCCGTTGCCGATTATGCGCGAGCGCAGCGGCGGCAGGATGAACTGCAAATCATTGATGTTCGACGCGGCGATGAGCACGAATTCGCACGGCACGTCGTCAACCTTGACCGACGCGCCCGAAGACTGCGGGTTGCGGCCGACAATCGGGTATTTCTTTTCCTGCATGGCAGTAAGGAGAAAGCGTTGGACGCCCTCAAGCGCCGAAAGCTCGTCGATGAACAGCACGCCCTGGTGCGCCTCGTGGATTGCGCCCGCCACCACGCGCAGATAGGGCTGGATGCCGATTTGGTGGTGGCCCCCGTACGGGTCGTGGCGCACGTCGCCCAAAAGCTCGGTCTCGGACGCGCCGGTGGCGACTATGAAGTTCTTGCGGGCCATGGGCACGATGACGTGGCGGGGACGGCGGCGCTTGAGCTGGTCCACCTTTTCCAAAGTCTTCTGGTCCAGGACGCGAATCTGCTCGCCCTGGCGCTCGTAGACGATTATTTCCTCGCGGCCGTCCGGCAGCTGGCGGGTGGTGTGCACGCGCGAATGCCGCTTGGTCTCGTCAACGAAGTTCGAAAGCAGGTCGCCAAACGGAGACGCGTCGCGCTGGAACTTGTCTGCGCCGCAGTTTTGGCACGCGGGCTGGGAAGCGCGGGAAAGCGCTCCGCACCGCCTGCAGCGGAAGCCCAGGCGCTCGGCAACGAACGACGGCACGTGGCGCACGTCGACGAACTTGCCCTGCACCTGCTTGAATAATTCGTTCTCCTTCTCCTTCTGCTGCCGCGTCATTACCTCGATTATGGGCCGCTCCGGGTTCTCCGGGTTGTGAAGGACGGAAATCTCCTCGGTGGGCTTGGGAAGGCAGTAGGCGATGGACTGGGCCAGCATGGACTTGCCGACGCCCGGCGGGCCGACGAGAAGCAAATGCCTGCGCTGGGACGACGCGATTTTCGCAATCTTGACGGCCTCGTCCTGGCCGATTATCTGCTCAAGCGGGTTCTTGGGAATCGGCACCGTTGCCGTGGACTCGATGCTTTGGTAGGAAAACCCCGGCTGCATGATGATTATTGGAGGGGCAGAACAATAAAAACAGGCGCGCTGGCTGCAAAGACTTTAAAGAACTTGGCGGCGTTAAGGGTACTCTCGTGGGGCAATTCCGATGATTCCTAAAGAGCGGTTCGGGGCGCTGGCGGACTCGTTCGCCAAGAAAGCCGGCGAAAGCTACGACGCAGCCAAGGTCTCCGGAGTGCCGCCGGCCGTGCTTGCAAAGGCGTTCGAAAAGGCAATGGAGGCCCGCGACTCCGCCTATGCGCCGTACTCCAAGTTCCAAGTCGGCGCCGCGCTAGTAGTGCGCGACTCCAAGGAAAAGGGCGGGTACAAAATAGTCACGGGAAGCAATTCCGAAAACGTCGTCTACCAAGGCACGTGCGCGGAGAGGAACGCGCTTGGCACCGCGATTGGCCTTGGGTACCGGACCAAGGACATTGCCTGCGTAATCGTTGTCGGCGCGCCGCGCGCGGCGTCCGAACTCGACGCGTCCGTTTCTCCGTGCGGAGTCTGCCGCCAGGGCCTGATGGAAATAATCGACCCCGACACGCCCGTAATGCACTCGGTCGGCTCCAAGGGCAGGGACGTCACCGGCGTCAAGATACACACGCTCCAAGAATTGTTGCCGTTCGCGTTCTCGCCCGCGGCAATCAACAAGAAAATGGGCGGAAAAAAAGGCCTGACGTTCCGCGAAATCGCCGGACTGCAGAAGGAAAAGGAAAAACAGCTCCGGCTCGACGCCTGAAACTAATTATTCGCGCAAGATTTTCAGCTTGACGGGCCTGCGGCGGCCGGGAATCACGAGCTGGAAAGCCGCAGACGGGCCCTCGTGCGACTCCAGGTAGCGCAAAATCCTTCTTCTCGCGTTCGAATCCTTCACCGTCTTTCCGGCAGTATCGAGTTCTTGTTTCGAAAGAATAGCGTTCTTGTCAATGACGAGCAGGGTTGCGTGCGGCATATATTTCAGCCCATCCTCAGGGCTCGGTCCCGGAGGGACGCCGGCATTCCACGGATGCGCGTGCCAGAAGACGTGCGCGCCGGAACGTATGACCGGGTCGCGGTCAAGGGAGCTTTGCCGGCCGTACCGCGCAGTGTTAGAAAACACCGGCCGCAGAACGTAGCGCCCGCCCTCCCGGACTATTTTTGCACCGCCCGAATATTCAAGTTCCCGCCCGACACCTTTAACTGCCTGGCGCAAGCCAAGAGCGTGCTCTGCCACGCCCTGAGGCACGTAAATGTTTTCCGCGCCGACCCGGTCCAGAAACGTTTCCACTTCCTGGGCCTTTGCGGCGGCGCAGTGGTAAAACAAGTCGTAGGTGTTGTCGGTAACCAGCGAACGCTTTGAAGAAACGTATCTACGCTCCTTCGGATTTCCGTGCGCGCCCACGTGGTCGAAATGGTCGTAAAAAGCCGCCATTGCGCTGTAAAGCCTTTGCAGGCCGATTGCCGAGCGGCTCCGGGAATACGCGCCGATCTGCCGCCCAAGCTCCTCGTGGAGGCCGCCGAGGCTCGCCGGAAGCTCTTCTCCGATTGCTGCGTGAAACTCGCGAAGCGTCGGCACGCTTACGCCGGCCCTGACAATCCCCTTCGAAGCCATGAAAACTGTTTGAATGAAAAGGCTTTAATTCGGGAACCGTCACAGCTGTTCTGCTAACAAACGGTGCTTTGGGATGTACGGCAGGGATTGTTTTATTGGCGGGAAACGCCACCCCCTCTAGTTTTGGAAAGAAAAACAAAGCGCCCTGGAATTGTGTTTTAAAACGCAGCGCAAGCGCTGGCGGAAAAAAGGTGGGTTGAAATGGTCACTGGACAGTTTGCCTCGAAGATTTACGTCTTGGACACTACACTCCGCGACGGCGACCAGGCGCCGGGAATGCATTTGAGCCAGGAAAAAAAGCTCGACCTGGCAAAAAAGCTCGACGAAATCGGCGTTTCCGTAATCGAAGGCGGAAACGCGGCGGTGAGCCAGGGCGAACGGGACGCGCTGAAGCAAATGGCCGCGGCAGACTTGGATGCCGAGCTATTCAGCTTCGCGAGAATTGTCAAGGGCGACATAGACGCGGTTGCCGAAAGCGGCTGCGACGGCGTTCATTTGGTGTTTCCGTCAAGTGAGTTGCACATAAAGGCAAAATTGAAGAAGACGCCGGGCGAGGCCAAAAAAGACATCCTTGACTCGGCGCAGTACGCGCTTGACAAGGGCTTGGTGGTGGAACTGAGCGCAGAGGACGGCAGCCGCGCCGACCCCGCGTTCCTCCAGGAACTTTACAAGGACGCCGCGAAGCTTGGCGTGGAGCGGTTCTGCATATGCGACACGGTCGGAATCCTGACGCCGGAAAAGAGCTTCGAGTTGTACCTTGGAGTGAAAAAGGCGGTGGGAAGCAAGAGGCTGGCGGTGCACTGCCACAATGACCTTGGAATGGCGACCGCCAACACGCTTGCCGCGCTTAGGGCGGGGTGCGGAGAGTTCCACGCAACCGTCAACGGAGTAGGCGAAAGGACCGGCAACTGCGCGCTTGAGGAAGTCGCGGCCGCGCTCGATGTGCTCTACCAGAAGCCCGTGCTGGAAACCAAGAAGCTTTACGAGCTGTCCAACTACGCGCGGGCGCTCACCGGCTTTCCGCTTGCGCCCAACAAGCCCGTGGTGGGCGAGAACGCGTTTTCCCACGAGAGCGGAATCCACGTCGACGGCCTGCTCAAGGACGTGCGGACTTACGAGGGCCTTGTGCCCGAGGCCGTGGGGAGAAAGAGGAAAATAGTGCTTGGAAAAATGAGCGGCAGAAAGGCCATTGCACTCAAGCTCGAAGAGTTCGGAATAATTGCGGACAAGGAACAGCAGGAGAAGATTTTTGAAAAAGTCAAGGACGCAGGCGACCGGGGCAAGACCATAAGCGACGCCGACCTGCTGGCAATAGCCCAGCACTGCAAGGGAAACGGCGAATTCGAAAAAATAAAGGTAGAGGATTTGCAGGTGACGATAGAGAACAAGAGCGCGCCGACTGCCGCGGTGAAAATACGGGTGAAGGACGAAAACGGGGAACGGCTGCTTGCCGGCATGGAAAAGGGAACCGGGCCCGTGAACGCGTCCATGAACGCAATTTACGCGGCCTGCGGAAGGAAGGACATCGAACTCACCGACTACCGCGTCGAGGCAATCACGGGCGGAAGCGACGCGCTGGTGGACGTGAAGGTCCGGATGAGGCGCGGCCAAAAGGAGATTTCAAGCGGCGCCGTGGGCTCCGACATCGTGCTGGCAAGCGTCGAGGCCATGGTCAAGGCCATGAACGCGCTGATGTGACCGCCGGAATTAAAAACGGGAAAACTCAGTTGAAATACTATGCCGACAAAAGCGGTCCTGGCCGCGCTCGACGCGATGCCAAGGGCAAGGATAGGCAAACGCACGCTGGAATACTCCTTAAGCAGCGGCCGGCCGCGTGCAACGCTCACCGTCGAATTCTCCCGCCTTCCGAAAAACGGAGGCGACAGGATGAGCCAGGCGCTGGCCCCGCACATCAACCGCCTAGAAATGGACAAAAAGGTGTCCGTCGGCCTCTTGAAAAACCGCGAAAAGCCGGCCTTGATCCTGCACGGACCGGTTCCAGTAATTGAACTGGCCGACCAGGAACTCCAGGAATACTCGCGGTTTTGCGCCGGCCTCAGGAGAAAAAAATTCGAAAAAGAACTGGCCGGGCTGTACGACCGCGGCGCGAAAAAAAGATGACGCGCGCCTAGTGCGCCTTGGCTTCGCCTTCGGCCGCTTCGCCCTTCTCGGCCTTCTTTGGCGCCTCTTCAACCGCGTCTTTTATGCGCTCGAGCTCGTACTCGACCTTGCAGACGAACTCGCCGCCCTTCACGCAAGACTCGGGAGCCTCTGCAAGCGCCGAAGACTTCGTAATCGTGTCCATCGCCGGCACCGTGGTGCATATGCGCGCGGCCTCTGCCCCGCCGGGAGAAAATTTCGCCGACACGCAGACTGGAATGGTTATGGATGCGTTGTTGGAGAACGTGCAGCGGTATTCCGGCGGGGTGCCGTTGGACGCGCCTGCGCGGCAGAACGCCGAAACGTTGCTGTCCGACGCCTCGACGAGGCAGCCGGACAGGAACGCCGAAGCAAGCAGGATGGCTGCGAACGACAAGTACTTCATGCAAATCACCTAGTCTCGAGAAAAGATAGGTTGGTGTGGGCAAGAAGGTTAATAAAAAAAAGTACGGCGCGCCGCGCCGTAATTGGGGTAATGAGAGTACTTACTTCAGTGGCCTTCCTTGGCCTCTTCCGCCGCGCCTTCCTTGGGCTTCTTTTCCTCGGCGGCCTCCTTCACGATGGCGACCGAGTACTCGAGCTTGCAGGAGAATTCGCCGTCCTTGAAGCACGCCTCGGGCGCGTCCGAAAGAACGGACGACTTGGTTATAGTGTCCTGGCCCGGAACCGAGGCGCATATCCTCGCCGCGGGCGCCTTGCCCGCGGAATAGAAGACTTCGGCGCACACCGGAATCGAGGACGAGCCGTTGTTGGAGAACGAACAGGAATACTCGACCGGGGCAATGTCGTACTCGACCGGCCTGCAGATCGAGGAAAGGCTCTCGGGCTTGGCCTCTTCAAGGCAGCCGAAAAACAGCGCGGCCAGCAACGCGAGGCCTGCGAACGCGAAAAACTTTTTCAAAAGCACCACCCAATTCAAGGAAAGTTATTCAAAGGAAAAGAGGAAAAAAGAATAAAACAAGAGCAGTTGCGCTAATTTTCGGCAGTTACGCGCCTAGGATTATGTTGACCGACGGGGGTTTGCGCGAAATGTTGCCGGCGCGAAGGCCGACCACGAATTCCGCTCCCTTCTGCTCCGCCAGGTCAACGAGGCGCTGGGTCACGATGCCGTCGAGCACGATGGCGTGCGCCGACTTTGCCTGGTCCAGCGAAACCATGATTTCGCGGATCGGGACCTCGAACGCGGTGCCGAACTCGGCGTCAAGCACGCGCGCCTTCAGCGAGCCCTCAAGCTCCTTCAGCGCACCCTTTAGCTTGGCAACGGACTCGGGCGCGGCGTTGGACGCCATGGGCTGCGGGGCCTCGATCGCCCCGGACGGGGCGAACTTGGGCTCGGCAGGGGAAGGCTGCATCTCGACCGCGGCCGGCCTGAACTCGGGCTCGGGGCGCGGCGCCGGGAACGGCTCCGCTGACGCGGGCGCGGCGGGCTGCTCGAACCTTGGCTCGGGGCGCGGCGCAAAACGGGAGCGCCTCTCGCGCGACGGGACCGACACGCCGGCCTGGCGCATCTGCTCCTCGTACTGCTCGATGGGCATGCGGCGGCGCAGGCACTGGATAAGTTCCTTGCGCGTGAGCTCCTCGACTTCCTTGCCGGTGGGCGCGCGGGCAACGTAGTCGATGTCCGTCGCGTCCAGAAGCTCCTTAAGGATTATGTCCCCGCCGCGGTCGCCGTCGAGGAAGACCGTGACTTCCTTTTCGTGGCCCAGCTTGATGATGGCGGGGCCGACGTTGGCGCCTCCGATGGCAACCGCGTTGTTGATGTTGTTCTTCAACAGGTTGATGACGTCGGCGCGGCCCTCGACGAAAATTATCGAGTCCGACGACGCCACCTCGGGGCCGGCGGCGAGTTTTTCCTCGCCGTAAGCGCCCACCTCGGAGACCTTGACGTCCTGGCGGATCATTTCCGTCAGTTCCTTGCTCTCGGGAATTTCGGTCGAAAGCAGGGTCTTGAGGAGAGTGCGGGCGCGGTCGAGGATGAGCTTGCGCTTGGCGTTGCGCGAGTCCTCGATTTTCTGCACCGAGATGCGGGCCTCGCACGGCCCCACGCGGTCGACGACCTCCAGGGCCGCGGCCAGGATGCTGGTCTCCACCATGTCAAGCGAAGACGGGATTAGAATCGCGCCGATGGACTTGCCCGAGCGCGGCGTGATCTGGACCTCGATCCTGCCAATCCTGCCGTTTTTCTGCAACTCGCGCAGGTCGAGCTCGTCGCCAAGCAGCCCCTCGGTCTGGCCGAAGACCGCGCCGACTATGTCCGGCTTCTCGACCAGGCCGTCGACTTCGAGCGACGCCCGAATCATGTATTTCACCGTGTCAATGTAAGTCTTACCCATTTCAAAACCACCTTTTTTGATTGAAACCACGAAGCGCGTTGCGGCCCGGGTGGCCACGACACAAGGCTGGCTCCCTGTTCCCGCTCCCGCTTCCGCAAAGGAAGCCGGCGCCCAAAAGCCACCCCCAACCCGCCGAAAACCGGCCAGTATAGGATGACAGAGGCGCCGAAAAGGAGCAGGAAGGGCCGGCAGCGGTCAGCTCCATGTCATTTCCCCCGTTTGCAGGAGGGGGTCTTGGAGTCATCCGGCGGCCGGCCCGATTAATAGCTCACAAAGCGCTTTTTTAACTGTGGGATAGCGCGGAAAAAACCGTGCAGACTCAAGGGCCTAAATCTCGGCCTTGATGTGCTCCTGCTCCGCAATCAGGTCATACAAAGAAGGAGAAATCGCCATAACCTCTTTCGCGGAGATTATGCCCAAGATTTGCTGCTCGTCGACCACTATCAGCCGCCTGACGTTTTTCTCTCCCATTTGACGGGCGGCCTCTGAGAGGTCCGCGCCCGCGGAAATCGTGATAAGCGGCTTGTTAGCCACTTCGCGCGCCCTTATGGAAAGCCGTTCGGAAGCAAGCGCCTTTTTGACCAGGTCGGACTCCGTGACTATGCTGTCACACTTGCCCTCGGAGTCGGTTACCAGGAGGCAGCTCACGCGTTTGGCCTTCATTTTCTTGGCCGCGTCAACGATAGAAGCGTCTTCGTCGATAGTGACTAAAGTGGTCTTCATGCAGTCTCCAACTTTAATCCCTGTATCCATTGAGGGTTTTTGGCGGCGAGAGTTTATAAGACTGCCCCGGAACGACGAAAAACGTAACGATTTTGAGCAATTCCGGGCCAGACAACCGCCAAAAACGTCAATCGTTCGGAAAAATAGGAACTTGTGCATCACCGGAAAGCCTCTTTCCCCTGTTTTTTATTCCCCGCCGCGGTTCCTACACTCGTGTCGGGGTATTCCAAGCGCAAGGGAACGCACTACGAGCGCGAGCTCAAGCACATGCTGGAAGAGCGGGGCTTTTTCGTCACGCGCGCCAGCGGAAGCGGTTCGGACGGCGTGAGCCCGGACCTCGTCGTGCTGAGCACGACGCGGAAATTCGCGCTGGAATGCAAGGCGTGGAAGGCGCAAAGCGTGCGGATTGAGAAGAAGAAGTGGGAAATAATGTCGGCGTGGGAAAAAATGACCGGAATGCCCATTTTCCTGGCGTGGAAACAGCCCCGCAGGCCCTGGACTTTCCTGCCCCTCTCAAGCCTGCGCGAGGCCGGAGAGTCGTTCGTCGCCGACGAGGCCCTGGCGCGGGCCGGAATGGACTTCGACACCGTAATCGGCAAGCAAAAACAGCCCCCGCAGGAAACCCGGGCTTAAGCCGCCTTTGGCGGGGGGACGTATTTATTTCGGGATTGCCACAAACTCCTTCTATGGTGCTTCGCCCGCTGCCTAAAGAATTGGTTGCTCGGCTCGAGCGCGCGGCGCCGAAGATAGACTCGCGCCTTGGGAAAATGAAAAACGCCGACCACCGCGCAAGCCTGACCGGGGCAAACGAGTTCACCACCTACTTGTGGGGCCGGCGCGTGCGGCAAATGAACGTTGCCAAGAACTACCCCGGCATAAGGCTGGTAATCAAGCGCGTGCACGGATACCCCGCGGAAGAAACAATCAGGCGGCTGCACGAAAAAGTCGACGAGCACAGGAAACGGCTTCCGGGCGCGGAATACGCCCTGCAAAAGCCGCACGCATACGCAATCGGCCACGACCTGGTGGCAATGGCCGGAACAAACGCGCCGTCGGTCGAAGAGCTCTATTACCGGCCGTCCGACCGTGGGCAAAAGGCAATTGCCCGGCTCCTCAAGCGCGGCTTTTCCGAAGAGGGAATACGGACGGCCGCGCACGCGGCGGCCGAGGCAATGGGGACCGGCTACAGGAACATCGTGCTGGCCGGCTCGCGCCGGGGAAAACTCGTGTTCGTTCCGCTTGCAGACCTCGCGTGAGCCCGTTTTGAAAACGTATTTAAGCCGCCGACGAGTAATGCAGGCAGAAGTGATTGCATGGACAGGATAAAGACCGGCATTTACGGCCTCGACGACTTGATCGAGGGCGGCTTTCCCGCCAAGAGGAACATACTGATAAGCGGGTCGTGCGGAACCGGCAAGAGCATCCTCGCCATGCAGTACATCTTCCGCGGCGCCGCCGAGTACGGCGAGCCCGGCGTGTTCGTGACGTTCGACGAAATGCCCGACAAGATACGCCAGGACATGCTGCGCTTCGGCTGGGACATCAAGACGCTCGAAGAGCAGGAAAAAATCGCGATCATCGACGCAACAAGCGCCCGCGCCGGGCTGCCGTCCGAGGAAGGCCACGCCATCCTGCCGGGCCAGATGGACCTGGACAAGGTCCTGGTCGAAATCCTCGCCGCCGCACGCTCAATCAAGGCCAAGAGAATCGCCATAGACTCCATCCCCGCGATGAGCTTCCAACTCGAAAAGGAGAGCGAAATCCGCCGCGCCGTGCTCAAGCTCTCCTACGTACTGTCCAGGAGCAACTACACCGCCCTCATGACCACGGAAATCGGCGAACAGGCCCTGACCGGCGGCCAAAGCATGACGTTCTCCAAGTACGAGGTCGAGGAATACGTCTCCGACGGCGTCATCCTGCTCAACTTCCTCGGCATCGGCGCGTCCGCCACCCGCACGCTCTACGTGAGGAAAATGCGCGGCACCAAGCACTCGCTTGAAATCCACCCCATGGAAATCTCCGACCGCGGAATCGTCGTCAAGAAAGTCGAAGACGTCTTCAAGTAGCCCCTGGTTTTCTTAGGTTTGCAAGGTTTGCCTCCAAAACACTTAAATACTTAACAGTGTTAAGTATGTTTCCATGGTCCCGTGCGAAGTCGTAGTGAAGAGCGTTCTTCCGTTCATCCGGCGCCAGTTCGTGGTGCGGATGAAAAACGAGGGGAGAAAGCAGAGGGAAATCGCCGCCGCCTTGGGGGTCACCGAGGCGTCGGTAAGCTTCTACCTCAGCAGGAGCCGGGCAAAGCCGCTTGGCAAGTCGGCCGAGGCGGCAATCGCGAAGGCCGTGGAATCGGTATACTCCAAGAAGGAGGGTTTCGACGCCAAGGTGTGCGAAATCTGCCGGCTGCTCAGGAAGTCGGGCGCGATATGCGAAATTTCTAGGGCCTGCGCAACCGGCCACGAAAAATGCGGGGTGTGCAAAACCGCGGTTTGCTGAAAAGGAGAAGAGAAGATGGAAAGAATCTATTTGGACAATGCCGCGACCACGCAGACGCGGAAAGAAGCAGTAGAGGCAATGCTGCCGTTCTTCTCGGAAAAATACGGGAACGCGTCGAGCCTGCACAGCTTCGGACAGGAGGCGGCGGACGCGCTGGCCGAAAGCCGGCAGAAAATCGCGGACTGCCTTAAATGCGACGCGTCGGAAATCTTCTTTACGGGAGGCGGAACCGAATCCGACAACCTGGCAATAAGGGGGGTCGCGTTCGCCAACCAGAAGAAAGGAAAACACATCGTCACCACCGAGTTCGAGCACCACGCCGTCCTGCACACCTGCGAATACTTGAAGAAAATGGGCTGGGAAATCACGCTCGTAAAGCCGGACAAAGAAGGGTTGGTAAGTGCGGCAGCCGTGGCCGCCGCCGTCAGGAAAGACACTGTGCTTGTCAGCGTGATGCACGCCAACAACGAAATCGGCACCATACAGCCAATCGGGGAAATTGGAAAACTTTGCAGGGAACGGGGCGTGTTGTTTCACTCCGACGCGGTGCAGAGCTTCGGAAAACTGGACTGCGGCGTCGGCAAGCTGAACGTCGACTTGCTGTCGCTCAGCAGCCACAAGATTTACGGCCCCAAGGGCGTGGGCGCGCTCTACGTGAGAAAAGGCACGAAAATCGAGCCAATAATGTTCGGGGGCGGGCACGAGCGCGGCCTGAGGAGCGGGACCGAAAACGTGGCCGGAATCGCCGGGTTCGCAAGAGCCGCCGAACTTGCCGAAAAAGAGCGGGAAAATGAAATGGCGCGGCAGACGAAATTGAGGGACGGGATAATCGGCGGCGTGCTGCAGAAAATCCCCGACTCCTGGCTCAACGGCTCGTGGGAAAAGCGGCTGGCAAACAACGCTAACTTCGGGTTCGGGTACGTCGAGGGCGAGAGCCTGCTGATTTACCTGGACCTGGCGGGCCTGGCGTGCAGCACCGGCAGCGCGTGCTCGTCCAAGTCGCTGAAGCCGTCGCACGTCCTGACCTCCCTCGGGCTTAAGCCGGAAGAGGCGCACGGGTCCTTGCGCATTTCGCTTGGAAGAAACAACACGGAAAAGGACGTGGGAAAAATACTCGAACACCTGCCGAAAATAGTGGAAAAACTCAGGAAAATGAGCGCGCTGAAGCCCGGAATGACGTTCGGCTCCGCGCAGGAACACGGGCACGGCCACGCAGAATATGACGCGGCGCAGGAGTAAGCTATGAAGAGTTAGGCACTACATTTACGAGGCATGTTAGGCACTACATACTCATGGGTGAAAGAAATGGGACTTTATTCGGACAAGGTAATGAAGCATTTGCAGAACCCGCGCAACATGGGTGAAATCAAGGACGCCGACGGCTCCGGAACCGTGGGCAACCCGACCTGCGGCGATTTGATGACTATTTACATAAAGGTCAAGGACAACCGGATCGAGGACATCAAGTTCCAGACCTACGGCTGCGGCGCGGCAATTGCGACGAGCTCGATGACGACCGAGCTTGCAAAGGGAAAGACGCTGGAAGAGGCGGAAAAAATCACGAGGAACGAAGTCGCGCTGGCGCTTGGCGGTCTGCCCGCAATCAAGATGCATTGCTCGAACCTTGCGGCCGACGCCCTTCACGCCGCGATAAAAAACTACCGAGAAAAACGCGGGTGAATCATTTGCGGGCCGTTAGCGCCTGCTCGATTTCGCGGATTATCCTCCACGCGGCGGGCTGGGCCTCTTTTTTGAGCCGGCCTAATGCGGCATCGCGCGCCCCTTCGTGGGCAATCTTTGAAGCGGTTTTGATGTCGCTCAGCAGTCTGCGCACCTCCTGGTCGCGAATATCCAGCGCCGCCAAGGAGCTCAAGGAATGGCTTTGAACCGCGACGGGAATGTCCCGTCCTCCGCGGGGGTTTGGGCGAAAACGCACCTCGATTCCTTTTTGCTGGCATTGGCTCGCGAAGTCGTCAATTTGCCGGTCGGATATTGGATGCGTGTGGGCGGGAAACCCGCGCAAAGGATAGTAGATGTTGAGCAACATCCCCTTCGGCGCGTGCACAAACTCGGCATCGGGCATGACTACTACCAGGGGCGACTCTAGGGATTTGGGAAGCGCCGCGGACAGGGCGCCCCGGATTTCAAGCGCCTTTAGGCCAACCGGCGATTCACGAATGCTTTTTCGCGTTGCTCCGGCCATAGCCAGTTGATGGAGTTGGAGGTATTTATTTCCCGGCCCTGCGCACCGCCGGGAAAGGATAATTAATTCGAGGGATGAAAAATAATTCTCCTCAACGCAGAGGTGACGGAACGGCCACGTGTCCGACTGCAGGGACTTCTTTTCTGAGGAAAAGACCTCCGCTAGAAAAGACGTCCTGGAAATCGGAATAAGGGGGTTCGACTCCCCTCCTCTGCTTTTCCTTCTTTCTCCCCCGCTCCGCGCGGCGCAATTATAAAGCGAAAAAACCACTCTTTTTCCGAAGAAAATGGCAAAACGAGGAAAATCAGTTCCGAACGGCCTGCGGTACGTCCGCACCCTTCAGTACTTGTGGCCGCACCCCTCGCTCAAGACCTGGCTTCGCGGGGTCCGCCGCGCAAACGAAAGCTTCTGGATTCAGGCCGAATCCGGCCGGTCGCTTGAAACACCGCATCCCCGCACCGAAGCAAAAAACGTGCTGCAAAGCACGAAGCGCGGACCGGGAGTGGTTGCCCGAGTAACGCGCAAACGGACTTTCGCAGACCGGGAAGTCATCCACGCGGCCTACTATCCTCGCCCGGAGCACTCGGACGCGTTCGCCGCCCGACAGAGACTGCATCTCGTCTTCCCGGCAGGGCCCACGCAAACCAGATTCCCCGGCGCGGTGGGCGTAATTCAGGCAAACGCCGACCACGAAAAAAAGACGCTTGAAATCCACAACTTGCAGGGCGGCTACAAGCAGAAAACATCCGAAGAAGGACTGCGGCTATTAGCCAAACACGAGGCGCCTCCGCTTACCCGCGCGCTCGCAAGCAAATACGGGGGATGGCGGCAACACCTCCTCGACGAGCTTTTCGAATACGCCAACGCGCACGGACTCGGAAAGGTAGAATGGAACGGCGAATACTACGACGAGAACCGGCACGTTCATTGCGTTCCGCGCGCGGCGGCAAGAACCGATTTTTCAAAAATCGCGCAAAAACACGGGTTTGCAGTGGAAACGACCCGCAACGGAGCGACCGCGGAAAAACGGGACTAGCGCAACCGCGGACTACGCCGTTTTTGCAAGAAGCACCGTATAGTTTTGGCCGTAGGCCTTGGCGCACGCCGGGCACATCGTGTAGTAGACGTAGAGTTTTTCCACTTTTTTGCCCTTGGACGCGGCGTGGTCGTTCGTCTGCCTTATCCAGTTGCCCATCTGGTCGTAGTTGCCCTCGAAGACTTTCGAGAGGAACGTGCCGGACAGGCGGACGTTTTCCTCGCCGGGAACTTCTTTCGACACCGCGACGTAGACGTCGGAGCCCCACAACGAGTCGTCCGACAGCATCAGCGGCTGGCTGGCTTCGGCCTTGGCGGCCCAGATTTTCTCCATGACAGACCTCATTACCTGGCCGAAATTGAGGGGAATGTGGAAAAACGACAGCACGCGCCTCTTGACGAAAAGCTTGTTCTTCAAAACCACCGTCTTGTCCTGCCACGGCTTGGGGTCGAAGCGCTTGCAACAGCCGGTCTCGAAATCTTTTGCCATTTTCCTCACCCTCGCTTGTGGTCCAATACTTTCTTGATGAAATATTCGTGTATGCGCGAGTCGCACGACAGCTCGGGGTGGAACGAGAGCGCGAGGTGCGGCCCCTGCTGTACGCCGACTATCGCCCCGTCGTAGCGGCACACCGCCTTGGCCGCCCCCCACACCCTTTCCGCCACCGGCGCGCGGATGAACACTCCGGGAAACGATGACGAAAGGAACGACACGCGAAGCGGCGCCTGGAAAGACTCCTGCTGGCCGCCGAAAAAGTTGCGGTCGACCCTAAAATCCATGGCGCCCAGCAGCTTCTGCCCTGTCCTTTCCACCTGCTTGTCGCCCTCCGAAGCAAGCAGCACCATGCCCGCGCACGTGCCCAAGATTGGCAGTTCAAGCTCACGGGACTCGAGGGAGACGTAGCCGAACCAGTCGTTCTTCTCCAGCAGGCGCGAAATCGTCGTCGACTCGCCGCCCGGAATCACGAGGCCGTCGCACGACTTAAGCTGCGGCGTGGTGCGCACGGCGAACGCCTCGCCCTGCAGGTCGCACATCTGGAACGCGGTCTGCAGCATCGCCAGGTGCTCGGAAACCGCGCCCTGCACCCCCAAAACCCCAATCTTCAGCATTTGAAACCGCCAACCCAAGCAAACCGAAACCAGAACGCGGCCCGCCCAAATAAAAACCGCCGTTTGCGCGGCGCGCCGTCTTTTCCTAACTACGCCGGCGGCCGCGCAGGGTCACGCGATTGATCAGCTGCAGCCACTCGGTGGCGCGGCGGTGTCCGGATTGGTGCAGGCGCGCCCTCATGTCACCGCACGTTGCCGCGTCCTTCGTGAGCCGCTTCAGTTCCGCCGTGTCCAGCGCGCATCCCGCGAGTTTTCCGCGTATCGCATAGTTATGAGTTATGTGCGCGTCGCAAAGCTCGACAATCCTGGAACTCGGCCAGTCGTCCGGATGCGGTCTGGGCCCGCGCGCAACAACTTCCTTAGGCATAGCCTCGTCAATAGGCATTATGGAAAAATCGCTTAAAAAACACAGGATTCAGCGGCCGCGCTCGGCGAGGCGCGTCTCGAGCTTGCCCATTTCAAGGCCCGGCATAAGCTCGCCCAGGCCCAATGACGCGCGGGCAACTGCCGCGGGCTTGTCGTAGTTGTTCGCCGCCTCGACAATCGCCGCCGCCACCTTCGCCGGATTCTTCGACTTGAAAATGCCGGAGCCCACGAACACGCCGTCGGCGCCCAACTGCATCATCAAAGAAGCGTCCGCCGGAGTCGCAATTCCCCCCGCGGCAAAATTCACCACCGGCAGCCTTCCGAGGCTGCGGACTTCGTTGACGAGGGAAAGCGGAACGCGGTACTCGGCGGCCCTGTGTTCGAGCTCGCTTGCGGACATTTTCTTAAGCGCCGTGATTTCCGAGGAAACGGCGCGCATGTGGCGCACGGCCTCGACAACGTTGCCGGTGCCGGCCTCGCCCTTGGTGCGCATCATCGCCGCGCCCTCGTTGATTCTGCGCAGGGCCTCGCCCAAATTGCGGCAGCCGCATACGAACGGGACGGTGAACGCGCGTTTGTCGACGTGGAACTGCTCGTCCGCCACGGTCAGGACCTCGGACTCGTCAACCATGTCGACGCCAAGCTCCTGCAGCACCTGCGCCTCGGCAAAGTGCCCAATCCGGCACTTGGCCATTACCGGAACGGTGACCGCAGAAATAATCTCCTTGATTTTCAGGGGGTCCGCCATCCTGGCGACGCCGCCTGCGGCGCGGATGTCGGCAGGCACGCGCTCAAGCGCCATTACCGCAACCGCGCCGGCTTTCTCGGCGATTTTCGCCTGCTGGGTAGTAGTGACGTCCATTATGACGCCGCCCTTCTGCATCGAGGCGAAGCCGCGCTTGACAACAAGAGTGCCTTTTTTCACTGCCATTTGAAATCTACCCACGGGAAAAAATGAAGACAAAAAAAGAAAAAAAATGGGAGCCTAGAACGGCTCGAACTTGTCCTTGAGCCGGTGCATTACCTGCGGCAGGGTGGTGTATTCCATTTCCGACAGGTGGAGG
>CAYVQS010000007.1:0-7998 GCA_964453195.1 Microcaldota archaeon
TATATTGTTCTCGGCGCTCTTCATGGGCTGCGCGAGCCAGGCCTGCAACAAGCCCTACCTCCTAGTGGGCGGCTCCTGTTGCCTGGACCAGAACGACAACGCCATTTGCGACAACGACGAAGGCGCCGCGGCAGGACGGGGCACGGCAGGCGGGCGTGAAGCAACGGCGGGCCAGGAAGCCACGGCGCAAGCCCCTCAAGCCGCGTGTTCCAACACGTGCGCCTCGAACTACAACCAAAACCCCTATCCGGACTGCAACTGCGTGGCGGCCGAACCGGCCCAAGCCCAGGAAGAACCGGCGCAGCAACAAGAAGCGCCGTCCGAACAAGCCCTGCAAGACTTTTCCACAGATCTCGACCAGCAGATAGCTGCGCTCGAAGCCCAACAAGCCGCTGCAACGCCAACTCCCGCGCCGGCAGAGACTCCGACCAGCCAGCCGGCAGTTGAGGCAACTCCGACCACCGCGGCAACCGTTTCTCCCCAAGCAACGGCGTCCTCGCCCGCAACCACTCCTTCGCCAACTCCCGCCGCAAACGCCACGGCAACCGCCACGCCGTCCCCGACCGCCTCGAGCAGGGTAACGCCCACGCCGACGCCAACCGGAAGAAACGCCACGCCGACTCCGTCGCCGGCAATAGGAAGAACGGCAACTGCCACGCCCACGGCCACGCCTACGCCTTCTTCGACTCCCGCGCCGACGGCCGGCACACTCTTGGTGCCGACAGCGACGGCAATGGCCGTGCCGACAGTCAAGCCCGTGGCTCCCGGGGCAACGCCCAAGCCGTCCTGCGACCAGGACATTGCCGCGCTCAAGCTGATGAAAAACGTCACTGTCCAGGGCCTAAACTGCATGACCGAACGCTTCAAACGCCTGACCTACGCGTGTCCGGCGTGTTCCGAAAAAACGTCAGGCGGCGGCTTCACCCAAAAATGCAGCAGCTGCGCAGAGAAGGCGGGCTACGGCTTCTTCGTCGAAAACTATCTGGAAAGCGACGGCGATTACAAATACGCCTGCGGAGACTGCAAGAACAGGACTGCGGCGTGGAAGGCGCTCAAGAATCTTGCGTCGGCGATAGGATGCGAAATTCCGGCGAACTGGACGTGGGGCAGGTGCAA
Source organism: Microcaldota archaeon (assembly GCA_964453195.1). Lineage (GTDB taxonomy): Archaea > Micrarchaeota > Micrarchaeia > Norongarragalinales > CAINOH01 > CAYVQS01. Next base: position 1,117 of record CAYVQS010000007.1, read on the forward strand.
CGAAATCTCCCCCAACGGGCCGCCCCAGTTCGAGAAGTACTGCAGTGACTTGAGCCCGTCCAGCTATTCCTTCAAAATACTCAAAGACGCCTTCTTGCAGGCGACTTCTTCAATGTTCCAAAACAACGCCTGCAAAACCCGCAGAACGGCCGAAATCTGCAGCGTGTGCGGAACCAAATGCTGCAAAAGCGGCACGTACGACACGGTCAGCGATGAATGCAGCGACTGCGTACTCAAAGCATACGGCACCGGCGACCCGACAAACTACTACTCCCTGTTCTCAGGAAAAACGACCTGTCCGTTTTCCTCCTGCCCGGGCTCGTTCCGGCTCTTCCCCTACGCCTGCAAATTGTGCCCCGAAGCAGAAACCGCGTACGAGGACCTGGTAAAACACTCGCTCAAATACAACTGCAAGCTCGGCTCGCCCGGTTCTCCCTCAGCCGAACACTGGTGCATCGACATTTCCGTGTCGGAAGCAGCCGGCTGACGCGCCAGCAATTTTTTCCAAGCTTTGCCAGCTTCGCCGCTTTGCTTATAAACCAGCGTTAGCAGAAGGGGATAAGAAAAAATCCGAAAAGGTGGTCTTGAAATGAAGTCGAAGTTCTTCGCAGTCTGCACAATTCTCCTTCTGGCGGCGTCGCTGGCCTTCGCCGCACAGGCAAAAGACGACCGCGGCCCCCTCGAGAAAATAGTCTTCATCCACTACAAGAACGGCCACGTAAAGCAAGCCGGAGGCGGGGCAAAGGCCCCGGTGTGCTACGGATTCTTGGCGAACGGCGCCAAGTGGAAGGCCACGCCGTCCTACGTCATCAACCCGGCAAACAACTACAACCTCAGCCAGTCCTTCGTGGCAAGCGCAGTCTTCGCGGGCGCCGAAGAATGGGACGCGGCGTCTTCCAAGGAGCTTTTTGGCAACAACTATTCCATCGACTATTCGGCCGACGCCGGAACCGGCGCCTACAACGGCAGGAACGAAATTTCCTGGGGCTACTATGCGGACGCCAACGTAATTGCAGTCACGACCGTATGGGGGTACTTCGGCGGCGCGCCCAAGACTCGCCAACTTGTCGAGTTCGACCTGCTGTTCGACAACGACTTTGCCTGGGGCGACGGCGCAGCAGACGCGTCCAAGATGGACCTGCAGAACATCGCCACGCACGAGTTGGGCCACGCAGTCGGCCTCGGAGACTTGTACAATTCATGCACGGAAGAGACGATGTACGGCTACTCCCAAGAAGGCGAGACCAAGAAGAGGACGCTTGGAACCGGCGACGTGGCCGGAATCCGCAAGCTCTACGGCGCCTGAAGGCCGCTAATCACTTCTTCTTTTTTCCCGTTTCTTTGCTCTCCCCAGCTTCGGGCTTGGCCGGTTCGGGCGGCTTGGCTTCCCCTGAAGGCTCGGATGAACCGGGCTTGTTGAAGAACAGGAAATAGGCCAAAAGCGCGGCTCCAACCAGCATTACTGCCAGGATTATCAGGCCCGAAGAGTCGCCGGGCTTGGCAGGCGGCGCGGGAGTCGGAGTCGCCGCGACCGAGAACTCCGCGGCTTCGGAAAACTCGCTTTCCACTCCGCCGGGAAGAAGTGCGGTGGCGAAGTAGGAATAGGCGCCGGCGGGAAGAACCGAGGAGTCGGAGATGGAGTTGGCTGAAGTGCTGCCCACGAAGCGCGTGTCGTTGCCGGAAGAGTCCGACAAATAGACGTTGAACGACGACGCGTTGCCGGAATACTCCCACGAAATCGTGCGGCCGGCGGGCGACAGGAGTACGCGGACGTTGGACGGCGCGGATGGAAGTTCGCAGGCGTCGCCCACCAAGTCGTTGTCCGAGTCTTCCTGGAGGGGGTTGGAAATAGTGGGGCAGTTGTCCACGTCGTTGGAAATAGAGTCCGAGTCTGAGTCGAGGCAGCCTTCGTCGATTGCTCCGTTGGAGTTGTCGTCGATTCCGTTGCAGTATTCGCCGATTCCCGGCATTTGCTCGGACGGGGAGTCAAGTTCCGGGTCGGTGGGATTGTCGAAGGAAGAGGCACCCTCGGATTCGGAGCCGGTTTCTCCCTCGGAGCCGGAGTTTTCTTCCGAGCCGTCTCCCCAGATTCTTATGCGGGGAATGATGACGGAGAAGAACGAGGCGCCGCCGTCTTCGGGGCAGTCGCGGTTGTTCATGAAGCGCTGGCGGTAGAGCGAGAACAGGAAGTAGCCGAAGTCGGGCTGCATTCCGATGTCCCGGCACTTGATTGGAATCTCCAGTTTGTCCCAGTCGGTGCGGCTGACGAGGACGGAGCGGCGCGTGCCGGCGCCCGTGACTTGCCATTTGTTGTCGTCGCCGGAGTTGACGTTGGTGGCAAGATTGGTGCCGTTGGCGAATCCGTTGCAGCTCCAGTCAATCGAGCCGTTGGCCCAGGACAGGATTAGCTGGGTGTTGGTGCCGGCGGAAGCCGGGGAGAACAAGCGGCCGATCATGTTGGCGGGCGCGGTTCCCTGGGGGCAGACAAACAGGGTGGCGCCGCTTGCCAGGCCTATTCCGTCGCGTTCGTTGAGCCGGGACTCGTTGAGGTTGTCGGCGGCGGACTGCTGGTAGTCCAGTTCGTAGACTATGGAGCCGTTTCTGAAGCGGGGGACGCCGACGATTTGGAAGTGGTAGTTCATTATGGACAAATAGTTGGGCTTGAAGTTGACGCTGTCCCAGGTGCCGTTGGAAAGCGTGCCGCCGTGGCCCAGGCCCAGCGTGTGTCCAAGTTCGTGCATGATGGTGCCGGACCAGTAGGTGCCGTTGCGCGAGCGGTTGAGCGAGACGAAGAAGTTGCCTCCGGCCGAGGACGAGCCCGTGCGGGGCCCTTGGCCTGTGCTGAGCAGGTAGCGGAAGTACCCCAGCCGGGCGGCGTCGAAGTTGCGGCGCTTGACGTCGTAAAAGTCGCGGAAGACGGGGTTGGAATTGTTGTAGTTCTGGGCAATCGTCAAATTGTAGTTGGGACTGCTGGGGTTGGAAATGTCGTCGTAGAGCCAGACCAGCAGGGGCTGGAACGCCACGGGGTTGCCGCCGCCGAAGTTGCCGGCGTCGAAGTGCAGAAAAATGCCGCGACGGGAAAACGCGTTGACTACTTCCTGGAGCTCGGCGTTGGTCGGCTTGTGGGACTCGGTCGCGTTTTCCATCCAGTCCACTTCGACGAAGACCTCGCGCCGCGTTGGGTTGGCGCCCATGCTGGGCAGGTCCAGGTCGATTTCGCCGTCGCCGTCCACGTCGGCTCCGTAGAACTCGTCGCCGTCGCTTATTCCGTCGCCGTCAGAGTCGATGTTGCGTGAATCGGTGCCGATTCTTGCCTCGACCGAGTCGGGCAGGCCGTCCGAGTCGGAGTCCGGGCCAAAAACGCCGAAGAAGAACTTGCGCGAGACGTAGAAAGAGTTGCCGGCCCAGTCCCACGCCTTGGCGGCGAAGGTTTTCCAGTCGCGTTTGCCGGTGTTGAAGGAATAGCTGCAGGAAAGCGAAGAATCGGCGTCGCCGGCGCAAGTCTTCAGGACTGAAGAAGGCGATGGGCCTGCGCCGCTTTTTCCGCCTTTCCCGGCCTTTCCTGCGAGGGAAGCGGGTTCGATGATTTCAATCGTGCGGACGCCGCCAAGGTCGCTTGCTTCGGCGACTATCGAGGCTTGGGTGTCGCGGCCGGGCTCGGAGGGCTCGATGCGCAGGGTCAAAAACGGCGCCGTGGAATCGGCGCGAGTGGAGAACGACGAGCGGAAGGAATTGGTCTGGCCGGCAAAGTCGCGCACCGACACTATGTAGTCGACGTCGTAGGCCCGGTTTTCCAGGTTGATTTGGAACGAACAGGAGGAAGAGTTGCAGGACTTGGCGACAAACGGCCCCAGGCGGTTGAATAGCGTGATGTTGACCTGGTCGATTCCCGTGTCGTCCACGCCGTATCCGCGTATCGAGGCAACTCCGCCGGGAACGGGCTGGCTTGGAGAGACGTCGGCGCGGGCCGATGGCGGCAGGACGTCGCGCAGCGCCGACCACTTCTTTCCCCGCAGAACGACGCGGTAAGTGTTCTTGTCGCTTTTAATCACGGCCGAAACCGAGGAAGGGGCTGCGACCAGGGCGGCGACGAGCTGGGGACAGGCGAAGTCGGGGCACGGCGTTTCGCGGCCGCTGAAAAAGAGCCGGTAGGACGCCGCGCGGGAAACGTTGAGTTCGGCGGCCAGGCGCTGGAAATCGTCTTCGGCAAAGTCCTGGGTGCGGATGTAGGACTCGGCGAATTCCTTGGAAAAGCCGGAACTGCCCACGGCGGCGGGCGCCAAGGCAGGCAAGACCAGTAAAACCAGCAAAACCAGCAGTGACTGGAAATTCTTGCTCATTTGACCATCCCTCCTTCGAAAAACCTGCGACCCTCCGCGAAGGCATAAGCGCGGGGAGTATAAAAAAACGCGGGGTGGCGGAGTGCGCGGTTCCTGCTGTGCTCCGGCGAAGTATTAAATACGATGGAAAAGTCGTAGTTCCAGGAAAAAGGGGGGATTTTGAAATGGACTTGGCCAAACCGGCGCTTGCGCTTCTGATTCTGTCGACGATTTTCGCGGGATGCATCGCCCCGCCGATGGCATACTCCTCCGAACCAGTGTGCAACAAGCCCTACATCCTCGTCGGCACCGAGTGCTGCCTCGACAAGAACGCCAACTCCATCTGCGACTTCGAAGAGGCGATAGCGGACGCCGAGAAAAAAATAGCCGAAAAAGAAGCGGCGGACAAGGCGGCGGCAGAAAAAGTCACGGCCTCCAAAGAAGCCGAACAAGCCAAGGCAACGCCCACGCCCGAACCCAAGCCCGCCGGATGCACCAACACGTGCGCTTCGACCTTCAACCAAAACCCCTATCCCGACTGCACCTGCGTCGCCGCAATAATCCCCACCGCCACGCCGTTGGCAGAAGCAAACCTTTCGACTCCCTCCAACGCGACGGCCGAAACCAACGCCACCATAGTACCCACTCCCACGCTGGCATTGACGCCGACGCCCACCCCGACGCCGACTCCGACCGCTACGCCAGTTCCGACTCCTACTCCGACGCCGACTCCGGTTCCGGCCTGCACCGGAGCAAGCTTTTCCAGCCTGACGTCCGGCCTAATGAACGAGTCCAACGCGTGCCGCACCACCCGCGTGGCCGGCCTGTGTTCGGCGTGCCCGACTTGCTGTTCCAATCCCACGACTGAAAAGACCGAGTACGCGCAGAGCACGGACGCCTCGTGCTATTCGTGCGCCTACAAAGTCTACGGAGTCAGCCGCGCGCGCGACTATTACGACGCAATGGGCGCCTACGAAAAAGTGTGCACTCCGTGCACCGCAAAGGCCACGGCGTACTCTTCGATACTCAACTACTCGGCGGCAAACGCCTGCACCGTGTCGTCCGGCTGGCAGTTCTGCAAGGACGTCAACAACGTCCTGCCCGCGTACGCCGCGAACTGCAACGGCTCCATATACTCCGCGCTCACGACCACGCTCCTGGCCGCGTCCAACGCCTGCACCAACCAGCGCGTGGCCGGCCTGTGCTCGGCCTGTTCGACCTGCTGCACCAACCCGACCACGGCAAAGACGGAGTACGAGCAGAGCATCGACGCGACTTGCTATTCGTGCACGGAAAAAGTGTACGGCGTCGCGCGGGCGCGGGACTATTACGGCAAGATGGGCACGTATTCCAAGGTCTGCGCCGGATGCACGGACCTCGTCAACGCCTACACCGCATTGCTCCAGTACGGCAAGGACTATTCCTGCTCGTTTTCCGGCTGGCAAATCTGCAACGACGTGGTCCTGCCGTAAGGATGCGGCCGGACGCTTTTTCCAAGGCCAGCAGCGGTAAGCCTGCCGCCAAAAGGCAAGCTTGGCCGACTGTCGCTTGGCGAAATGCCTAAAACCAGCACGCGCTTCTAAAACCGGCGTTTCGTTCGAAGGCTGGCATTCGCTCGAAGGCCCGCGTTCGCTTGAAAACCCGCATCCGCTAAAACCTGCATCCGCTAGTGGCAGACGTTGCAGACTCCTTCCTTGCCGCAGCAGTAGTTTGAAGTCTCGTACTTGAGCGTGGCGTGGGAAATGTCGAACTTCTGCGAGAGGCGGCGGCAGATTTCCGCGTCGATGCAGGCGGTTTCAGAGACTTTGGCGTCTTTTTCCAGGACGATGTGCGCCGACAAATAGGAGATTTCGGAACAGATGTTCCAGACGTGCACGTCGTGCACGGCCTTGACGCCTTTGGCTTTGCGGATTTCGGCGACCAAGGCAGAGAGCGCGACTTTGCGGGGCGTGGCTTCGAGCAGGATTTCCAGGGAGGAGCGGACGAGGCCAAGCGCGGAGTAGAGTATGATTAGTGCAATCATCACCGAGAGGATGGTGTCGACTACGAAGAGGCCGGTGAAATGGATGATTATTGCGCCGAGGATGACGCCGATTGACGCCAGGGCGTCGCCGGCGGCGTGGAGGAACGCTCCGTGCACGTTGAGGTTGCCGTGGTTGTGGTGGAGCTTGGAGACCACCCAGAGGTTGGCCAAAAGGCCGAAGACGGCGATGCCCAGCATTTCGGCGACGTTCACGGCCAGGGGGTGGTAGAAGCGGTTGACTGCCTCGAAGACGATGAAGCCGCTGATGGCGAACAGGAGGAGGCCGTTGAAGAGGGCGGCAAGGACTTCGAAGCGGTGGAAGCCGAACGACTTTTCGAACGTCGCCGGGCGGAGGGCGGCGCGGAACGCGAGGAGCGAAACGCCTAGTGCGAGGACGTCGGAAAGCACGTGGAACGAGTCGGACAGGAGGGAAAGCGAGTTGGAGAGCAGGCCGCCGAAAAGTTCGGCGAAGAAGGTCAAAAGCAGGAGGGCGAAGGCGAACGAGAGGCCGCTACCGGTCAAGGCGTCGGAGTTTCGCCG
>CAYVQS010000007.1:8008-16894 GCA_964453195.1 Microcaldota archaeon
GGGCGCGGAATGTTCGTGCATGAAGAGAGTAGAGGCCGGGCCGCAATTAAAGCGTTTTGCAGCCGGGCGGGGGAGGAGGGCGCGGGGCGTTCCGCCGGCGGGCGAGAGGTTTTTATTGGCCTTCCGCGAAAGTGTTGGGAGCATCGTCATATGGCCGACCAGGAAGAACTTTACCAGCAGATGGAGGAGCGCCAGCGCCAAAGCGAGAGGCTAGGCGCCATGCTCAAGCAGTTCGCGACCGTGGTGTTCACCTACGCCCTGCCCCTGGCGGTCGTGGTCTTCATAATCCTGCTGCAGAACCCGAACGTCGGCCAGGACTTTTCCCAGACCGTGTCTTCGCTTTTGTCCCGGCCGGCTCCGCCCGCGCTCGAGCCAGTTGCCACGCCGTGGCCCACGCCGGCGATAATTCCCGTCGCAACCTTGGACGCCAACCAGACGCCCAACGCCAGTTATTTTCCGGAAATAACCGCGACTCCGACTCCGACACCGGGCGCGACGGTTGCGCCGACTACGGCGCCTGAAATAATTCCGACCCCGACGCCCAGGTGCGACGACGTCAACGCGTCCGACAAGTTCACGGCGTACTGCACGAGCATAAACGGCACCGTGTCGCTTCCTCTAGACGCGCGGGGATGCAAGCTTCCGCCAATCTGCGTGACGCCGACTCCGACTCCAAGCCCCGGCGCAACTGCTTCGCCGACTCCCACACCCGAGCCGGAAATCGTCAACACCACTTCGTGGAACACGGAGAAGCAGAACTTCAACCGCACCGGCGGCTTTTCGCCCCGCCTGCCCAGGTACGGGTTCAAGAAGTCGTGGGAATTCGCCGCCAACGGCTCGATATATTCTTCGCCGGCAGTGGCGTACGGCCGGGTGTTCTTCGGCTCCGACGACGGCAACGTCTATTGCCTGAACAAGACCACGGGCGAGAAAATCTGGTCCTATAACACTTCGGCCAAGGTCCGCGGCTCGCCCGTGATAGAAGGGGATTCCCTGGTCGTCGGCGACAGCGCGGGAGTGGTTCGTGCGTTCAACACGCCGACTGGCAACGTGACTTGGCAGTTCCAGGCCAGCGGCCAGGTGCTGGGGACGCCGACGATTTTCCAGACATTCGTCTACTTCGGCACCGACGGCTACCGGTTCTACGGCCTCGACCTGTTCAACGGCACGCGGTACATGGACAACTTCACCGACCAGGAAATCAAGAACAGCCCCGTGGTGTGGTCGGGCCAGATCTGCACGTACTCCACCGGCCTGATTTTCCGCTGCATAGACCGGATAAACGGCTCGACCAGGTGGAAGAACGTCACCAACAACGGCACCGGCCTCGCGGGCACCACGCCCAGCGGAAAGTCCTCGCCCATCACCTACCCCGTCTACGAGAACGGCATAATAGTGCGCTATAATTACTTGCTTGGCGCCGACGACGGAATGCTCATGCAGACCGACGTCGAAGGCAACACGACGTGGCAGTACGACACGCTCAAGGCAATCCACAGCACGCCGGCCGTGGTCGGCTCTAGGCTTTTCGCCGCGACCTTCGACGGCGACGTCTTCAGCTTCAACCTCAGCCAGGAATTCAACGTCACGATATGGAACGCGACCGCCGAGAACGTCATCGTCAACTCGACGATGGTCCGCAACAACACGTTCAAGTGGAAGAAGAGCCTGGGCACGCGCGTCGAGGCCGGAATTTCGGCCACGGACGAAATAGTCTACGTGCCCGGAGTCGACGGAAAGCTCTACGCCCTGCACCCCGACAGCGGCACCGTGCTCTCCACGTTCGAGACCAACGCGTCCATATTCGCCGCGCCCGCCATTGCCGACGGATTCGTCTTCCTCGCCTCGACCGACGGAAAACTCTACGCCCTCTCCCGGCCGTGATTGGAAGATTATTTCACAGGAGGTTTTGATTCGAAATGACTTCGACGAAATTGCGTTTCGGCATCCTGGCATTCGCAGCGATTTCCGCCCTGTTTTTCGGCTGCCTTGAAAAGCGCGTGTTCCAGTGCGCCGACGGAAGCGTGGTCGACACCCTCGCAGGATGCCCGACGATTGCGCCCACGGCCACTGCCGAGGCTCCGGCGCCTTCGCCGACCCCGTCCGCGGCTGCGTCGCCGTCCGATTCCATGGTCCGCGTGGGCTCCCAGCTTCCCCCAGCCACGCCTTCTCCCGCGCCGACTGCCAAGCCCGCAATCCTGGTCCAGGACTTTAAGGTCGTCTACGCCGGAGTCGGCCGCGCGTACTTTTCCTGGCACACCACGGCGTATTCCGACTCCAAGATTTCGTGGTGGGCGCTTTCCGAAGGCAAGGTGCTGGAAAAGACTAGCGCCGACCTCAACTACGACCACTACATGGACACAAGCGGCGGCACCACGCTGATGAAGAACACGACCTATCGCGCCATTGCAACTAGCTGCACCAATACTCCCCAGCGCGACTGCGCGTCGGCCGAAACCGAGTTCTTCGTCCCCAACTGGAGCTAGGTTTTCGACCGGGCCAATGGGCGCCCTCGCCCGAGCGGCCTTCCAAACAGGGAGCCGCGGGCGGGAAAACCAATCAATTTTATAGCTTGAACCGCCTAGTTTTCTTCTCAAATCCTGAGTTTTCACAAGAGTGTTTTGGCAATGGCGGAACAGAAGTCGAAGCAGTACTACGAGTTCAAGAAGCAGCTCAAGGCGCTTGCACAGTTCAGGGGCCACGGCACCGAGCTCATCAGCGTCTACATCACGCCAAAATACCCCATCCACGAAGTCGCGCAGAAGCTGAAAGAGGAGGCCGGCGCGGCCACGAACATCAAGTCCACCATGACGCGCAAGAACGTCATTTCCGCGCTGGAGAAAATAGTCCAGTACCTCAAGACGTTCAAGGAGCCGCCGGACAACGGAATGGCGATTTTCTGCGGCAACGTGGCCGAGCAGGAAGGCAAGCAGGACCTGCAGCTCTTCTCAATCATCCCGCCCGTGCCGCTGACGACGCAGTTCTACCGCTGCGAGTCGTCGTTCGTGCTCGAGCCCCTCGAGGAACTGCTGGAGCACGAGGGCGCGTACGGCCTGGTCGTGATGGACGGCAAGGAGGCGACGATTGCCATCCTGCGGGGCAAGCAAATCAAGGTCCTGCGGAAGCTCGAGTCGACCGCGCACGCCAAGACGCACAAGGGAGGCCAGTCCGCCGCCAGGTTCGGCCGCCTGCGCGAGGAAGGAATAGAGTGGTACTACCAGCGCGTCGGCGAGGCAATGGACTCGTTCGTGGGCCTGCGCAACTTCCAGGGCGTCATAGTCGGCGGCCCCGGCCCCGTGAAAGAGGACTTCCTCAAGATCAAGCCGTTCAACTACCAACTCAAGGTCTTAGGAGTCGTGGACACGGGGTACACGGACGAGTACGGCCTGCGCGAAGTGATGGAAAAGTCGTCCGACATCATTGCCGAACAGTCGGCGATAAAGGAAGCCAAGCTTTTGGACCGGTTCCAGAAGGACGTCATCCACAACGGGCTTGCCACCTACGGCGCCGACGACGTCAAGGCCGCGCTTGCCAACAACCAGGTCGAGACGCTCCTCGTCTCCGAGGACCTGGGCCTGAAAAAGGCGGTGTTCAAGTGCTCGTCGTGCGGCCGCGAAGAAGAGAAGCTTGTTGACGGCGACCCGCAGGAATACGACTGCGGATGCCACAACGGCAAGATGAAAGTCGTCTCTTCGGTCGACGTTGCCGAAGAGCTCGTGGACCTGGCCGAGCAAAGCGGAATTCCCGTCGAACTAATTTCCCAGGACACGGCGGACGGCGCAAGGTTCAAGGCAATGTTCTACGGAATCGGCGCCTTCCTAAGATACAAAATCTAGTTTTACCCCAGTTTTGACGGCGAACCAATTGGAAAAATTCAAGCCGCAGGCCGCGGAGGAGTTCGTGGTCGAGGAAATCTGTTCCAACGGCAAGGTCTTGGAGATTGAAGGGCATTTCTCCGAGGCCGACTTCCAGGACTCGAAGAAGGTTCGGGGCGCCGAGGGCCGGGGGAAGTTCGCGTGGTTCGTGCTGCAGAAGACGAACTGGAACACCACCCAGGCGCTTGCCGAGCTCGCGGCCAGGCTGAGGATGGCGCGGACGCGGTTTGACTGCGCCGGAAACAAGGACCGCACAGCAATTTCCACCCAGCTGTGCTCGTGCTTTGCCGGCGACCCCGCCAAGCTTATGGACGAGAGGAACTGGCCCAAGGACGTGAAAGTGCTTGGGGCGTGGCGCGGCTGGGACAAGGTCAAGATGGGATTCTTGGCCGGAAACCGGTTTACTATTGCCTTGACCAAGGACAACTGCGGGCTCGAACCCGAAGAGGCGCTTGAAAGAATCGAGAAGAAAATTGCCGAAGGCCACCTGGAAAAGATGCCGAACTTTTTCGGCAGCCAGAGGTTTGGCTCGGTGCGCCGCAACACCGCCGAAGTGGGAGAATTGTTGCTCAAAGGCGACTGGGAATCGGCGGCAATGAACTACCTCTCGTTCTCCGACGAAAACGAGCGCGACGAAGAGTCCAAGGAGGCAAGGCAGCGCCTCGCCCAAGAAAAAGATTTCAAGAAGGCCTTGGAGTATTTTCCCAGGCACTTGAAGTTCGAACGCACTATCTTGGGACATCTGGCAATTACCCCGACGGACTTCGCCGGCGCGTTGAGGAAGCTGCCTCGTTCCCTTGAATTGCTGTTCATCCACGCGTTCCAGGCGAAATTGTTCAACGAACTGCTGGAGAAAAGAGTGGCCGAGGGGCGGCTTGGGGAGAAAACGGGCTTTTCGTGCCCGGCGAATGCTTTGGGTTTTCCCGACGCAGATACTGTGAAGAAGAGCGGCGGAGCCGCCGGGGAAGGAAAAAGTGGCGAGGAAGAGTTTGTTTGTGCTAATATCATTGGCTACGAATCGGATTTGACCGGCGAGGAAGAAGAACTGTTGGCGGTCCACGGGATTGAAAAGACGGTTTTCCTGCTGAAGGGAATGCCGGAACTGTCGAGCAAGGGCGCGCTGCGGCCGGTTGAGGTTCCATTGAAGGATTTCAAGGTATTGGAACAACCCGGGTCAGGTAACGGTCCTGGGGCCGGAAACGGGCCGGATGCCGGGAACGGTTCGGAGGCCGGGCATTGCCTGAAAATCAGATTCAGCTTGCCTTCGGGGGCTTACGCGACGGTTGCCGTGGACTGGCTGCTTGGGGCCTAGCGGTTTCGGGCGGGAATACTAATCTGTTTATCCTGTCTGCGTTGTAGAACGTGCTGATTCCCATCATTTCGTGGCGGGAAACGGGCCGGACTTTGAAGCCCATGATTTTTCCGGCTTGTTTTGCGGTGAGCTGGTAGGCTTGTCCCAGGGCCGTTGGGTCGGGCGCGGGGTAGCGGTCTTTCCAGGTTTCGGCGTGGTGTTCGGGCCGCGCCGAGTAGAGTTCGCGGTTTTGCGCGATTGCCGAGGCGACTGCGGCTGAGAAGAGGAACTGGTGCCAGTTTTTCTGGTACTGGCTTCCGTAGACTGTTTTCCAAAGCCGGGCGTTGCCTTCGGTTCCTGGCGGCGCCCAGAGCGAGGTTTGGTTCCAGTCGTTCTGCAGTTCGAGCAACAGGCTTTTTCGCGAGTGCGGGTCGTGGATTATTGCGGCGTAGGCGATTGCGCCGGGGACTCCGTGGTGCGTGCGCCACGGCTTGTCAAGCGCCATTTGTTCGTGTTCTTTTCCGGGAAAGTAGAGGAGGAGTTCGGTGTCGAAGCCGCGGGGCCTCAGCCAGTCGAGCGAGTCGTGGTCGTAGAGGAGGAAGACGGGAATCCTGCTTCCGCCGTAGGGGTTGGGGAATTCGGCTTCGGTTTTTCGGTCGGCCCATTCCTGCCGGCCCAGGGGCGGCAGGGCGCGGGAAAAAATCCGGCCGGGCGGCAACGGATGGCCGGCGGCTTCGAATTTCGAGGCAAGCATTGCTTCGAGGGGCGTCCATTGGGCGCGGGGCTTGGAAAAGTCGGCGACGGGCTCCATTTTTGGGCCGTGGGGGCCGACGATTTGCTTGAATGCCGGAGAAAGTCGTGCTGCGGCCAATTCAAATCACGCCAGTAGAACCTTGAAGCTCCGGGGGGCTTAGCGCCGCCCGAACCTGGCCAAGCCATTGAAGGAACCGTTTTGATCTTGACAGCGGTCTTTGCGGTTGCCTGGCGGGCCTTGCCCCGCGGGCCGGCTCCCGGTAAGCCAGTTTTCCTCCGCGCCGGAGGGTTCCGTGCTGTTCAAGCGTCTTGGCCAGCGCGCCAAGTTGGCTGCTGCCGTCGGAATTCAGCAAAAGCCTTGCGCGCTCGGCCCATGCAAGTTGCATTCCCTGGGAACACCCTGCTATGGAGACGTTGGCAGGGTCGCGGTGGGGAATGGCGATAGTTACCTTTTTGGAGCCTGATTTTGGAGTGATGTCGACGTAAGTAATGTTCGTGCCGCGGGCGGGGGCGGTCTGGGAAACGGTAACTTTGCGGATATAGCGGTGTTCGGGGGGCCGCGCAACCAATACGCCGGCATATTTCGGATGCGGTTCGAAGTGTCTTCCCATTTTCGCTCAATTCCTCTATTTAGCGCTCCTGTCCGTATTTCTTCATGGTGTCGATTGCTGCGCGGAACATTGGGTTTCGGTCCTCTTTGAGGAGTTGGCGCACGCGCTTGACCCAGCCGACTGAGCTCAGGTTCGCCAGCGTTCCCGAAGAGGAGAGCCCGTCCACGCGGATTCTGTCTGGCATCCGGTGGGAAACCGTGATTGTGACTTGCTTTCCGCCGGCGGTTTTGGCGTTGATTACCGTGGTGCCGGGAGCGAAGTAGTTTTCCTCAGGGCTGATGCCGGTGACTTTTACCGCCGCCGAGCGTATGAGGTTTTCGTGCGCGGGAATGCTTCTTGTCTCGAAGGAGTATCCGCGCGAGTCGGTTGGGGCGAACACTCCGGCGGTTCCGAATTGCGGCCGGGTTCCGACGAGTTTGCCGCGGGCGAGGACGTCGACGGGATAGTTTTTTTGGGCGCGGTTCAGCGAGTCGGCAAGCAATTTCTTCAGGTCGGCGTCTACCGGAAGGACGTGTGCCAGGGTCGCCAGGCGGGGCATCCAGATTTTCGCCCGGCGCTTGGTCGAGGGGCTAGTGGAGTGCCTGACGTAGCCGGAGTCCAGGTCGATATTGAAGACGAAGGGCTCCTTGTGCTTGGCCGTGACTATTTCTATCAAGGCGTCGGAGGGGCCGATTTCAAAGGCGAGTCTTTTCACGTGGGACGGGTTGTTGGCGAGGGAAATGTTCGCGGCAAGGAACCGGAAAAAGGGAGAGTCGGGATTTTGGAAGTGGTTTGAATCGATCTCGTACCTGGCGTAGCCGGGCTTGTGACCGTCGGAAGCGATGAACAGAGGGGTTTCGGAAGCCCTGCGCAAGTCTACTGCTTTTTCAGTGCGTCTTGGCAGGGGCATGGCAGTCATACGCCTTCCTGGAGCTTCAAGATTGCCTCGGCAATGTCGCCGTTGGCTTCTGCGAGCGCGGCCTTTGCTTTTTCCAGCGGCACCTTGGCCTGTTCCGCGACTATTTTCGCGTCCGCGTCCTCCTGCATTTCGGACGAGCCCTCGCCGGTTCCGGCGTGCTCGTGCACGGTGCCCGAGACCTGGAAGTTCTGCTTGCCCTGCATTTCGATGGCGGTGACGGACGCGGGCTCGATTACCGTCTTCGAGCCGTCCTTTTTCTCGATGATTACGCGCGCGGCGTCGACCTGCACGGTCTTGATGCCCATCTGCTGCATCATCTTCGCCATTTGCGCGGCGTTCATGTTCGGCATCATAATTGGCAACCTCTTGAAAACTGTTGAAAGTTTTTCTGGATTGGAAAGTATTTAATTCGGTCGGTGAGTAGTCTGGATTGCAGGGAAGGTTGACTCTTTAATGCCCAAGCGGTACAGGCTGAACAAGGCGGAAATGCCCGTGTTTGCCGAGAGGCTGTCGGCCGCCGGTTTCCAGGTGGTTGCGCCGGTGCCCCACGGCGACGGGCTGGTATTCAACGAAGTGTTCGACCCAAAGGAAGCCGACTTGGACCTGGGCCACACGTATTACTCGGCCAAGAAGTTCTTCATCCCCAGAATGCAGCTCTTGCTCGACTATTCCCTCGAAGACGGCGGCCGCCAAATCCGGCAAATTCTCCCAAAGCCGCCGAAAAGGGTCTTTCTCGGAATGCGGTCGTGCGACCTTCACGGCCTCAAGCTCTCGGACGAATTCATGCTCGGAGGCGTTGTCGACCCGTATTACAAGGCGCTGCGGGAAAACGCCGTGATTTTCGGCCTGTTCTGCAAGACGCCGCCCTCGAAATACTGCCACTGCGATTCCTTGGGCTTCCGCGACCTGCCCGACAATTACGACGTGCTCATGAACGACGAAGGAGATTACTATTTGCTCGAAGCCGCAACGCCGAAAGGCGAGGAAGTGCTGGCCAAAAGCGGGCTTGCAGAAACCGATGCCGCGCCGGCTTTGCGCCGCGACCCGTGCCCGCTGGAAATCAGGCACCCCGACCTAAAAGGCCTGCAAAAGTGGTGGAACAACGACGTCTGGGCAAAAGAGGCCGAGCGGTGCCTGTCCTGCGGCGCCTGCACCCTGGCGTGCCCGACGTGCTGGTGCTTCGACCTCGAAGACTCCAACGAAGTCGGAATGAAGAAGACCGTGCGCATCTCCAAATGGGATTCGTGCCAGTTCAAGGAATTCGGCAGAATCGCCGGCGACTACTGCTTCAGGCGCGACCGCGTCCAACGGGTGCGGCACAGGATAATGCACAAGTTTCCCTATTCAATCGAAAAATTCGGCAGGCCGACGTGCACCGGGTGCGGAAGATGCCTGCCCGCGTGCCTCGTTGACATTTCCCACGTCCACATCCTCAACAAGCTTGCGCACGAACAACCC
>CAYVQS010000008.1:0-13511 GCA_964453195.1 Microcaldota archaeon
GACTGGCTGGCGTAGACGCGGACCTGCTGGCCCGCCGAGGCATTTGCGTCGAAATAACACGAGTCTCCGCTTGCGCCGCCGGTCCAGTCCAACAGGCCGGGGGAGTGTTCGCACGTAGCGTTGAAGGAAGCGAACAGGAACCCGGAGTCGTTGGTAGCGTTGGAAATCCCGGCAGCCCACCCGGAGGGGCCGGACGCGACGAATATTTTTCCGCTTCTGGAGCCTGGGAAGTATGTGGCGTTGTCAGAGTCGAAAAGCCGCAGGCCCAGCATCGTGGTGTTCTCGCCGCTGCGGTTGACTGCGGACTGGTTGCCGACGAAGTATTCTGCCGCGGAGTCGTCCTCTTCGATTGTGAAACTGGATTCGGCCGACGAGCCCACGCCCCCGGCGGCGTCGGTTCCGTTGAACACGAAGTAACGCGCGCCCTTGTCAGAACACGAGTAATTGCCGACTATGGAGAAGTCGAGCGTCTCGTCGTAGCAGGACGGGCAGGTCTTGTTCATTATCCATTCGTATGGCCCCCCGCTGGAAGCCGAGTCATAGAGCGAGACGTTGACTTCTGTTGTCTCCAGGTCCTGGACGCCGACCGAGACGTTTGCCGCCTCGCCCCAGCCGAAACTCGGGAAGAGGGGCTGGGGATTGGAGAGAATCGGGGGGTTGTTGGGCGTTGCCAGCAACTGGAACGCGCCGGCCTTGGTGGAATTGGCGTAGTTGTACCAGGCTTTGGATGCGTTCGCGGTGACGGAATACAGCCCTACGCCCATTCCGGTGGAATTCCAGACGCAGGAATACGTTCCGTTGCCGTGGTCGGTAAGGTTTCCGCCGTTGCAGGCGGACCGGTTGGAAAACGGCCCCTGCAGGTGGAACGAAACCGTTGCGCCGGGAACGTAGTTGCCGCACTCGTCCTTCAGGTCTAGCGCAATCGTCGCGTTGTCGTTTACGTAATACGATTCTCCGTTGGGAAGGGTGATGTTGAAGCTCCAGTCGCCGACCACGCTGACGTTGAATGCCTGGGACGCGCCGTCGGCGTAGCACGCGTCAGAGGACGAGTACGCGGCCCATTTCTGCGGGCCGACTAAGTGGGCGCACGTGGCGTTGAAAAAATAGTTGGCAAAGCCCGACGAGTTTGTCTGGTTGTTTCCGGCCGTTAGGTTGGCGCTTCCGTCCGTGGTGGCGTTGAACCTTATTGTCGCCAGGGTGTCGCCTGCGGCGGCGTTGCGGTCGGTGTCGTTGACGAACACGGAGAAGAACGCGGCCTGTTCGCCGGAGCGGTTGACTATGGAATTGTTGCCGGCTGCGTGGGAGAACGAAACGTCGTCGCGGAACACCGAAGTGTACGCCTCGGCGGTCTGGGAAGCCACGCCTTCGGACGTGTTGCCGAGGAACTGGTAGTACCACGCGCCGATTCCCGAGCACGTGAAGGAATAGAGCCAGGACTCGGTCTCATTCACGCAGCCCGCGCAGGTCCTGACCGGCGGGTGCTCGAAAAGGTCGACCGCCGGGTTGCACGTGGGGCAGCGCAGCTGGAGCCTCGCGCTTGCCGAAGTCTGCGACGTCGGGGCGGTGAGGTTTACGGAATAGTTTATTGGAACGCCCCAGCCGTCGCCCTGGGGCGCGGCGGACTCGCCGGAGAGCTGGGCCTTTCCTTTGAGGTAGAACAGGCCCGGGCCTCCTGAGCCGTTCTTGTCCAGCGTCTGCTCGTAATAGTACGGCTTGGAAGAGTTCATGGAGACGTTGTACCATCCGCCAAACTTTCCGACGGTGTTCCAGACGCAGCGGAAAAACCCTCCGCCAAGGTTTTCGGTGGGAGAGCACGAGTAGTTTGCGCCGGATCCGTTGACGAAGTAGGAAACCGACGCGGTCGGGACGAAGTTGTCGCAGTCGTCCTTGGCGTTGCCCAAAAGCGTGACCAGGTCGCCTTCGGAATAGTTCGAGAGACCGGTGGGGTCGGTGATGGTGTTGTTGATGCTGGCCCAGACGTTGAGGTAGAACGCCTCCGACAGTGCGTCGTCGTAGCACGCGTCGTTGGAAATCGACACTCTCCAGCGCTGGGTGCCGGGAAGGTGCTGGGGCCCGGAACACCCTGGGTTGAAGTCGAGGACCGCGTGGCCCGAATCGTTGGAGGCGCCGGCTTGGTTGGGGCCGAAAGTCACTCCGTCGTAAGTGACTGAGAAATTGACGGCCTGGCCGGAAAGGAACGTGCCGTTGGTGTCCTGGAGCGTGACTGCAAGGGGCGTGGACTGGCTTCCGCTGCGGTTTGCGACGGTTTCGTTTCCGTAGGAATACGCCAGGGAAACCGAGTCCTTCTGGACGACGTAGTAAGTGGTGGGCAGCGGACTTGTGGAGTTTTCGTTGCCTTCGGAGTCGTATGCCGTGAACTTGTAGTACCAAGTGCCTACGTCGGCGCAGGAAAAAGACTGTGAGAAGTTCGCCCATTGCCAGGAACCCGGGTTGTTTATGGGAACCTGGCCGATTACGGCCCACGGGCCGGACAGCGACGACGCCTTTGAGAGGTTGATTGTGAGCGCGTGGTAGCCGCTGTAGACCTGGACGGAAAAGTCCTTGGCAAACCCGAATCCCGCGGACTGGGGGGTGACGTTGTCAAAGCGCAGCAGGGGAACGTCGTTGCAGGTGAAGTCGGCGTAGTAGGGACGGCCGTAATTGTCGACGAACGAAGAGCCGTTGGTGGCGTTGAGCCTGAAAACCACGTCGCTGGCAGGGGCAATGGGAGTGGTGAACGTGTAGTTGTAGAACGTTCCGTTCGTTGTGCCGCTTTGGTTGAATGCGATGCCGCCGCCCCAACCCACAAGGCCGGTCGAGCCAGAAGTGTTTGCGGGAGCGAAGTTGGCGGCCGTTGCTGGCGCGGGATAGGACTCGTTTGCCACCAGGCCGTAAACTGGCTCTGTTCCTATGTCGAATATTTGCAGCGAGGCGTTGAACGTTCCGCACCCGAACGACGACGGGAACCCGGACCACAGCCCAAGGGATTCGTTGTAGTACTTGCGCACGGTCTTGAGGTAGGGGCCGCTGATTTGGACTGCGTATTGCTGGTCGGACTCGCGGTATTGTTGCGGGAAAGCGTCGTATTTGTTTCCTTGGCCGGTTATCTTGATTCTCTTTCCGCCTGGCGCGTAGTCCGGCGTGCCGGAGACGTTCACCGCGAAGGCGTAGTGGTGCTGGCCTGTTCCCTCGGCAACGTTTCCGAAGCTCTGGAACTTGTAGAACCATCCTTCCTTGGCAGAGCCCAAAGGATAGCCTGGCAGGGGATCGGCGTTGGTGAAGTTGAACGGCGTAAGGCCGGGCGGGAGTTCCATGGTCGGCAAGTGGGGCCGGACGTCGTTCACCCCCGCGGTAATGCTTCCGCGGTTGGTTTTGCGCACGAAAACGACCTGGTCGTTGGCACCCTGGACTAGCGTGATGTTGGCGCCGAAAGTGACGTTGTTGGTCGAAATCTCGGTGATTGGCGCGGCCTGGCCGGCCGCGTCCTGGACTATGTCGCGCGTCATCTCATAGGACTCCGCTCCGTCGTCCCACGTCGCTCGGATGGTAAAGGTCTGGGTGCCGGACATTTCGTCGGCAGTATAGTATGCCACGGTGGCGCCCCAGCATTGGGACGTCGAAAGGGGAATGCTCTGCCAGTCCAGCAGGCCCGCCGAGTTGGTGGTCGGCGCCGGGACCGCCGCGGGAAGGTTTGCCGCTGCGCAGAAATAAGTCGACGGGCACTCGATGGTGACGGTGGCGGTTATTGCCTTGTCGCCGTAGTTGCAGACTGCAATCGTCTGGTTGGTGCGTTCGGTGGCCTCTGACGACGTGTCTGTGGTGCGGTCGGGCATTGCGACGTAAATCGCCACCGGGCTTGGCCTCAGCGCGAAGTTGCGGGAGTATTCATGGAAGCCGCCGGGATAGGAGACGTTGAGCACCGCGGTGTATGTCGCGCCTGCGTCGGCGTCGTCGGGAACCTGGACGTGCCACCTCAGCACCGACTCGGTGAACGCCGGAGTAGCCCCGGTGGTGGACGCGGAAAAGTCGGCGGTCTGCGTGTTGCCTTCGGGCAGGTACCAGTCGGAAAGCTCGGTTGCTCCCTTGTAAATCCGCACGGTTGCGTTGACCGCGTTCTGGGCGCCGGACTCGTAGTTGAAGAGCGGCACTGCTATGGTGCCCGTGGTCCCTGCAATCAGCAAATCCGTTTCTCCGTCGGGCCCCGCCACTTTCCAATCCCTGTTCGCGAGCGCGACGCCGGTGCAGCTCTGGACACGGACCTGCTGCTTGTTGCTCCCGAAGAGCACTGCGCCGTTCTGAGAATTCATGTACGAGCGCAGGGTGTAATCGCCGGCAACCGTGGCGTTGACGAAGAAGTTTGTGCTGTTCAACCCGTAAATGGTGCCGCCGCATCCCGCTACGCTGCCGTCGGAGTCGCACAGGCGGTGGGTGTGGGGATTGGAATCGCCGTTCCAGAAATTCCACCCGTTGGATGAAACGTTGGAAAAAAGCGTCCCGGTCGCGGACTGGAGCGTGATGCCGGTGGTGAGCAACGCGCTGTGCAGGTTGACGATTCTGACGGAAACGTTGTAGGCCGCGCCGGCGCAGAGCGTGGCGTTGCCCCACGCGTACTGGGTCGCGCCCTGCGCCGAGTTCCAGTACAGAAAGGCGAAGTCGTGGATGAACGCCCAGTCGTCGAGGGCGATTGCCCACGTCCGGCCTTCGGAAAACTCGCCGCCCGAATGGCGTATGGAAGCGGGGCCTACGAGGAAGAGCGCTGGCGAGTTCCACTTTGTTTCGAACTCGTACGAGACGGTCCTGGTCTCGTTCGCGGCCATGTCGCCAAGCCGCCAGACCAGGATTTTCTCCCCTGCCTTTTCGCGGACCTGTTCGGCGTCGCCGCCAATTATTTCGAAGGCCTCGGGCACGGGTTCGCGGAGCACGACGTTCTTCGAGTCCTGCGACGCGGTGACCGAAATCCTGATGAACTGGGGCTCGGGATAAATCACCGTCGGGGCGTTGCGCACGACGTCGAACGGCACATAGCCGCGGACTTCGAACGCCGCTTCGGATTCTTCGGTTCCGTCGTATTTCTCGACGGTTGCGCGGATGGAATAGTTTCCCTCGCCGCCCGAGACGAATGAGAAGGAATAAGTGCCGTCATAGGCGTCGGTTATCGTCCCGTCGGCCGAGGAGAACGGGAGAACCGTGCCGTCTGGAAACGCGACCGACACAACTATTGCCGCGTCGGAAACGCGGGCGCCCTCGTTGTCAAGCACGCCTATGGAAACGCCGGCTGCTTGCCCCGGCAGGTAGATGGACTTGTTCGTGTTCACGGTGACGAGGCCGATGGAAACTTCCTGAACTTCCTCGGCTTCCACCGGGCCGTTTTCGGATTCTTCGAACACCGACGCGCGCAGGGAATATTTGCCGGGCCGGAACTGGCGGGGGATTTCGAAGACGTATTCGCTTTCCTCGCCCGCTACTGGCTCGCCCTCGCTTACACGCGCCCTTGCCTGCCGCGCTTCCTTCCTGCCGACGGGCAAAAGTTCGATTTCGCTTTCGCCGGGGCCTTTCAAGAACACGCGGCCGCCCGGCCTGGCGGAAAGCACGGAGAACGAGAGCCGGTCGCCGAGGCCGTAGCGTTTTTTCAGGCTGCGGAACTTGCCGGAATTGTTGAACGGGAACTGCGCCTCGAGGGTAGCGTTGGTTGCGTTATCATTGGTCGCGTTGGAAACCTGCGTGGCGTTGAGCGTGAAGTTGAGGGAAGCATTGAGGTCAAGGGAGGCGTTGAACGTGAAGTTCAAATCAAGAGTGCCGTTCAACGAGGCGTTGAAGTCCGTGAAATTCAAGGAAGAATCGAGGCCAGTAATGTTGAGCGTGGCGTTTATGGAGACCTCGGTGGCGTTCTGGCCAGTCGTGTTGAGCGACTCGTTCAACGGCAGTGGCGTGGGAGTGGCGCTTTCGTTGGTCGCGTTAAACTGTTCTGGAAACGGAGTCGGGTTTGTTGTAACGTAGGGCTCGGGTGAAACCGTTGGCGTGACCGTCGGTTCCGGCGCGGGCGTGGGGCACGCAACCGGTGTTGGCTCTAAAGACGGGGTCGGGCAGGCAACGGGAGTGGGTTCATATGACGGCGTCGGGCACGGAGTCGGAATGTCGGGAGTTGGACACGCTACAGGAGTGGCTTCCGGAGCGGCGCTCGGCTCTGGCGTGGGGCACGCAATGGGAGTAGGTTCTGCGGAAGGCGTCGGACACGCGACCGGAGTCGGCTCTAAAGACGGGGTCGGGCACGGCTGTGGAGAAACTTCGGGAGTGGGACACGCTATCGGCGTCGGCTCTGGAGTAGGGCACGCGACGGGCGTTGCTTCGGGCGACGGGGAGCCTTCAGGAATGACGCTTGGTTCCGGCGTGGGGCACGCAACCGGAGTTGCTTCCGGAGTTGCGCTCGCCTCGGGCGTGGGACACGGAATGGGTGGGTCTGGAGTCGGAAAAGCGACCGGGGTGGCCTCGGGCGCAGAAAAACGGTCTGGCGTCGGGCAAGCTATCGGCGTCGGCTCGTAAGTCGGCGTGGGACACGCAACCGGAGTTGCTTCCGGAGTTGAAATTGGCGTGGCCTCGACCGAAACTACTCCTGCGGAAGAAGGCGGGGTTTCGTCGCCTGCAAGCACGGGAAACGATGCGCCGATGGATGCCGTTGACTGGGGAGGAAAAACAAGCGCTTGGAGCAAAGCCGCCAAGGCGACGGCTAGCAATAACGAAGCAAACTGCACCCTCGGTCTAACTAACATCCGGCAACCACAGTGGGGACTATCGACGAGTTTTGCCGGCACCAAGCCTTTATAAACTCTTTTTAAAATACGGCATTAGACCTTTTTATTGGTTATTACTAGGGTATGAACGATTGAAAACCCGCCGATTCGGCCCGAAAACCCCCCGACGGAACGGGCGGTGAAGGGCCCCGGGCGGTTCCAAAACGGTTTAAAAACCGCGACCGGCATTAAAAGACACATGCCTTCACGAAAAGCCGGAGCGGCCCTTGTTTTCGTCCTGCTAATCGCGTCCTGCGCCGCGGCCCTGTCCGCGAATGAAACCGCGCTTCTTTTCGCGGAGCCGGAAGAAAAAAACCAGTCCTCGCTCGTCCCGTTCGAGTCGGGGGGAAACGAGTACTGCCTGCTGAAAATCGCCGGAGAGGAAACGACGGTCGTACGCCAAACAGAGGACGGGGGGGTCGTGGTTTCCGACGCACAGGAGCTGGTGCCAATCCTCCAGGATTACCGGGAAGCGTCGATGAAAACGCTTTCGCCCTCTTCAATAAAGGAAATAAACGAGTCAATATGGAAAATCGGGGCCGCGCTCTGGTACTGTTCCGAGCCCATGGAGGGCTTTCTCGACAACCAGATCCTGCTTTGGTACATCACCAACATCGACGACATCATAAACCAGACGCAGGCGGCGCGGGTGCAGACCACGAAGAAGACCATCGCCAGGCTGGGCGGAAACGAAACGGCGACGGGAACGCATTTTGCGCTGCAGAAGGAACTTGACACGGGCGCGGAAATCGCCGCGTCGCTGAGCCCTGACGAAGACGCGGAAGCGACCGACGTCAAGCTCGGCTCGCTTGCAAAGAAGCTCTCGGACGCGAAAAGCCTTGCCGACCAGTATGCATTCGACTACAACTTCCTGAAAAAACGCCATCCCGAAATGCTCTGGAAACGGAACTGCAACTTCTCGTCCTCCCTGTTCGAAGAAGCGGAAAAACTCCTGCGAAGCAACGGCCTGACGTCCGGAGTCGAGCGCATCGCGGACCTTGTCTCAAACCGGACGCGCGAACGCGAGAAGGACGCGCTCTTCCGGCGGGCTGGCGCGGAACTTAACGAAAAACACTCCCGGCTGATTGCGCTTTACGGGGAGGCTGCGCAGGGCCTCAAACCGTACGGCGCAGAGCCGGTGGCGCTGAAGAGGAAAATGGCGCTTCTCAACTCCACGCTGGAGGAAACGCTGTTTGCAACCGACGAACGCCAGCTGGAAATGAGGAAAAAGGAGTACGAACAGCTCTACGGCCGCGCGTATTCCGAGGCCAACCGCCTAGTGGCCGGGGGAATACTCCGGGAAATAAACCAGAGCACGCGCGCCATGCGCGAGGCCCAGACGTTAACCAAACAGCGGCTTTCTAAAGTAGGCGAAAACAGCACAGAGGGAAAGCAAATTTCGGCAAGCTTCCAGGAACTGCAGACCGAATATTCCGAAGCGATTTTCTGGACCCAGTACGGCACCGGCCGGGTGGGCGCAGAAACGTTCAGGAACATAACCGCAAAAGTCACTGCGTACACCGCCGAGCCCAAACAACAGGACGCAATAAACCCCGAACTCGTTGCAGGCGCGCTCGCGGTAATCGCCACCCTGGGCGGAATCGCGTATTTCTTCTCGAGAAAAAAATATCAGAAATGGAAATAGGAAAGGGAGATTGCGATGGGAATGTTCGACGCGCTGAAGGAACTCGTGCTCGGCACCTACTCCTACGCAGCCAAGGACGGCCAGCAGTATTTCCTCCACGAAAAAGGCGGGCGCGGAGGGACGAAGCTCTACTATTTTTCGAAGAACCCCGAAGGCGCGATTTCGCTTCCCGAAGGATACGAGGCAATGGAAAGCACCCACGGCCTTCCGCTTTTGAGAAAAACCAGGCAATAACCGCTTGTCCACGGAACTAATGGCTAGGCGAGCGGTCTTGTTTCGCGGCCGCGGTCTTAGAGGACAGCGCCAGCTCCTTTCCCCTGCTGTCGGCGGCGCGCAGCGACGCGTGCCTGAGCTTTTCCGCGGGCGGACGCATAGAGTACGAGATTTTCCATTCCTGGCCGGGCGCCAGTTCTTTCCTGCGCCAGTGCACGCTCGTGCCGAGGACCGTTTCTTTTTCGGATGCGGGCGGCTCGGAAAAGCCGAACGCCTTGCTGCCCGGCGGAACAATGTCGGTGATTTCAAGCGAGTGGAACGCGCGGTTTTTAGGGTTGAATGAAATGGCGATGGCGTCTTGGTCCGCGGACTTGGAAAACGCAGGGGCGGAAAAAGTCTTGGAATAGTAATAAGCGGCGGCACCAAGCGCGAGGAGCAACAATGCGATTGCAAATGGGGAAAAGTCGGCGGTCGCAAGCCCGGTCGCGGGCTGCTTGGGCGGAAAGACGCGGTACTCGTACCCGTCGCCGGCTTTGGACACCTGCACCGTGGCGTTGGCGCCACCGAAGTCGATTGCCCAGTTGCCCGGCGCGTCGAAGAAGAACGCGAAGGAGCCGCGCTCGACGGCGATTTGTTCGGACTTGTTGGACGGGCTCGTCACTGTCGCGTTTCCCGAATCGAACTGGAAAAAGTGCCAGCGGGAATCGGACAGGTCGTACTGGCCGTGGCAGACCTGGACTCCGCCGACCATTTCGCACTCCTGGCCGGGCGTGGCGCCGGGGTTGTTGGGGTTGTTGCCGGAATTGTAGTTGCCAAGCGCTGCGTAAAGCGACTGGTTGTAGTCGGGCGCGCCGGAAAAATTCGAGACCGAGACCACGACGAGCTGGGTCGCGTTCGACGACTGGTTTGCAGGCGAGGAATAATATTCAGAGCCGGGGACGCACCGGCTCGCGTTGCAGTTGTTGGAAACGCACGCCTCGTCCGAATCGCAGAACTGGTCGCCTGCCGACCGCATGGCGTAAAGCAGGACCGACTGCGACGACCGACCTGCGAGGGACGGAATCGAGAAATAGGCGGTGCTGCCACTTTGGTAAAACCCGTAGCCGCGCGGGAAAGAAAGCGACTGGCCGCCTTGGGCGCCGACAAGCGCGTAGAGGGAAAACTCCAAGGTGCCGGGAACGGCCTGTTCGACGCGGACCTCGGAAAAGTCGATTGACAGGTTGTTTTCGTAATCGATGAAAAGGGCGTAGCCTTCGGAAAGGCTGCGCGTCTCGGTTTTCGCTATGCCGTTGCCAGTGGCGTTGACGGTGAAGTTGCGCCATTGGCCTGCGGGCAAAAGCGCGGAAGTGGAGTTGACGGCGTCGCACGTCCAGCCCGAAAAGCAGACAAACTGCACCAGGACTCCGGAATAGTCTGCGTCTGACGGGTTGTAGACGGCCTGGTTCGAAGAGAGGAACTGGCGGTAGTCGTATGAGTTGCGGGCGGAGTCCTGGGCCCATTCGGAGGCTGCGAACACGGGCGCCGGGGTTTCGACCTTGAGGGAATAGTTGTGGCTTGACAGGCCGCAGGCGAAACGCACCGAGCCCGAACTTTTGGAAAACGAAACCGGCGCGCCGGACTCGTCCGAGACAAACGCCGAGGAAATAGTCTCCGGCAGGTCGTTGAAGCCGCACTCTGCGGCCGGCAGCGGAGAGATTGCGCGCGCGGTGTAGTTCCAGGACACCGGCCTGCCCGCGGTTGCGGGAAGCTGTTCGGCGGAGAACGCGGCCTTTTCCGCTGCGGAATACGAGAATGCGAGGTCGTAGAACTTGCCGGCCTCGACTCCTGCGGAAAATTCCCCGGACGCGGGGTTATAGGAGAACGCGACGGAGGAATTGGCCGCGTCGACAAGCCATACGTTCGCCGCGGGCTTAAGCGCCGCGTAAAACGAGCCGGCCTGGGAAAAGAACAGGACGTAATGCTCGGTCGCGGTTGCCGACTCGAAAGAAGTGTTGCCGTCGAACGAGACGTCCGACCGCTGCGAAAACTTGGCGGAAACCCCGCTCTGGGCGAGGTTCAGCGTCCACGCCGGGTCCCGGTTGGCTTCTTCGGCGTAAGCGAAAACAGACTGCGGCTTGTCGGAGTTGCGCGCAACCAAAACGTCCGCAACGCTTATACTATAGTCGTGATCGGGCGCGTCGGACACTACCGGAGCCGGGGCGGTCGAGGAAAAAACCACTGCGCCGGCGGAGTTTTTCAAAAAGATTCTTGCCTGGGTTTCGTGGCCGCGGACAAAGCCGCACGTGCTTTGCCAGTGGGCCGCGGTCAGGTCTGCCGAGAAAAACAATTCTTCGTACTGCACGCCGCCGGTCGAAATTGCGAATTCTAGCGCCTCGTCGCAAAGGCTCGGCGGGTCCGAAGGAACGGGAGGTATTCCGAAAGAAGTCACGGTTACCTGCGCGGTCTTGTTGGCCTTGAGCTGGCCTGCGAGGGACGAGTCGGTGGTGACGGAAAAGGATACGGCGCCGGCGAGGGGAAACAGGAAGAGGGCGAACAGCAAAAGCCGCGAAGTCTTCATCTGGCTATATACCCCTAACAACTATTTCCACTTGCCAAGCGCGCCTGCCAATTCTTCGTGGGTTTTGGCGTATTTTTCCGTGGGAACTCCCTTTACTGCGGCGTCGATTGCCTGGCGCATAGCCATTGCGCCGGCCGACGTGCCGCCGGGATGGCCGTGCACTCCGCCGCCGGCCTGGATGACGACGTCTTTTCCGAACAGTTTGTAAAGCGGGCCGACTGCGCGCGGATGCAAGCCGCCCGAACACACGGACAACACGGGCTTGGTGTTAAACCAGTCCTGCGCAAGCACGCCCTCTTTGTCGTCCTCTTTGATTTTCTGGTCCTTGAGAAGGTGGTAGATGGCAACGTCTTCGGAAACGCTTTCCTCCATTTTGCCCTGGCCGGCCGTGCCGATGTGGATCTGGTCCACGCCAATCAGCCGCGACGCCTTGGCAAGCACCTTCATCGAAATGCCGTGCACCTTCGTGCGGTCAAGCGCGGCGTGCATGGCGCGGTGGGCGTGGATGAACAGGCCCGTGTTTGCCTGGCGCAGCGACTGCACTCCGGCAAAGCCGGTTGTGAGAATGTCGACCATGAGGTATTCGCCGCCCAAGGACTTGACAAACTTTGCGCGTTTTATCATCTCGTTCGTTTCGGCAGTGACGTTGGCCAGGTAAATCTTTTTCTCTCCCGTCTCGCGCTCTGCGCGGTCGCGCATCTTCAAAGTCAGGCGGATGCGCTCGTCGAAATGGTTGAACGGCTGGCTTGACAAGTTCTCATCGTCCTTGACAACGTCAATTCCGCCAGACCACGCCTTGTAGGCGACTTCTGCGTGCTCGCGGGCGGAAAGGCCGAGCTTGGGCTTGATTATTGTCCCTACAAGGGGACGGTCGTGGACTTTGGTCAGCTTTCTTATTCCTGCAATGCCGTGGGCTGGCCCCGGAAAGCTTTTCACGATGGCCTTGGGCGCGGAAAAGTCGTGGAACCAGAGATTCTTGATTATCGAGACGCCGAAAATGTTGCCGGCAATCGAGCTCATTATTTGCGGCATGTTGCCTTCCTCGAACAGCTCTTCAGGATAGGCGATTTTCACGAGGCCCCGGCCCTTGCCAATGGGCTTGATGGAGTAGACTATTGCGGCCTTTTCCTTCATCCTATTGTCAGTCATGGTCGTGAGCTTGGTCCACGTGCCGACCGAGGACTCTGCAGCTACGCCGCCCGCGGCCTCCTTGAGCGAAACGCCGCTTGGTTCCACCAGGTATTCCGCGAGAAGCATCGAGGAATCGGGCTTGAATGACAGGTCAACGAAGTCGAAGTAATCCATGAAAACCACCGCCTTTTGAAGAACAAGGAGGGCGGCAAATAAATAGTTGCCGCGCCTAGGCGCGCAGGCCAAGCCCGGACAGGAGCCTTGAAACTGTGGATTTTTTGGAAAGCTCGTCGACAAGCGCGAGCTTGGGCTTGGGGCGCGGGTACTGCTTGGGGCCGTAGATTGGCCGCGGAGGCATCTGGACTTCGGTGCCGTCGCGCGTCACGAACGGACGCTTGTCGAAGAAAAGCAGTTTTGCCGACCGGGCGAGGCTAGACTGCCCCGCCTTGGACCGGTCTTCTTCGTTTGGGTCGAAAAACTCGTCTTTTTTCTCGCGCTCCAGCACCTGCCTTATGAGCTCTTCGCCGAGCGTGATTTTGTGCTGTTTGAAAAAATCGCGGCCGGCAACTCCAGACGCCTGGATCCAGCCGATTCCCGGCCGGCCCTCGTTGTCAAGTAGGTAATTCACTGCGCCGACGAGCCGCTTTTTCCCGGCGGCCTCTCTGACGATGCCGATCATGCGCGAAGTGTGCGGCACGCCGCCGCGGCTTTGGGTTATTTCCTGTTCATAGCCCAAATCGTCCTCAAGCATCTGCCGGTGCCTGGCAATCACTGGCGGGTGGCGCACCGCGTCGTACTCGGAGAGGGAAACTTCAGGATAGAGTGCTATTGCGCGGTACTTGGGAGCTTGCGGCGTCATAGGAAAGATAGTGGAAAAAAGGGAATAAAAAGCCGGACGGAAAAAGCCGGGCTTTAAATCCCGGAATGCGCAGAAGTCTTTTCATGGCGCCCGCACGGAAACAAGCAGAGGAATACTGGCCGGTGTCCGGCTACCGCAAGAAGGAACACGCCGCGTCGTTGGCCGGGGGGCTTGCGCGGGGGCTTTCAGAGAAGTTCGGGCTCCAGTTCGCTTCGCTCGACTCGAACGCAGTTGTCGCGCTTCAAGACGGCAGGAGACTTTCCGGCCTGCGCAACCAAACATTCGCGGTAGGCGTGGTCGATTTTTCAAAAATAATCG